>PKZR01000172.1 GCA_003133815.1 Limisphaerales bacterium
CGATGTTGATTTACGACGGAGAAATCTTCAAAGATTTCAAAGTGACGACGCAGTTCAAAATCATCAGCGGAGTCGCGGAGCAAATGGCTGGAATAGTTTTTCGCTTTCAAAACGAATCAAATTTTTACGTCGTCCGCGCGAGCGCACTGGGTCACAATTTACGTTTTTACAAAGTCGTAAACGGCGTCCGCTCCGACCCGCTTGGGCCGCCGGTGGATATTTCCACAAACATCTGGCACACGCTGGCTGTGCAATGCCAGGGCACGCAAATCATCGTGTGGCTCGACGACCACCCCGGCATGCCGCCGTTGAATGACAATACATTCGCCGACGGCAAGTTCGGCTTCTGGACAAAGTCCGATGCCGTAAGCCATTTCGGGGACACCGTGATTGATTACGCGCCGCGCATTCCGGCGGCACAAATGTTGGTGGATAACACCATGAAGGAACTTCCGCACATTTTGGGATTGCGGATTTGCGCGCTCGACGACAAAGGACAGCCGCGCATACTTGCAAGCAAGGATGAAAATGAAATCGGCCAGCCCGGCAACGACCCGGAAAAAGACGCGGCGGCGACCGGCGCGGTTTATTTTGGCCGTGAAACGGGTGGTGTTGTGGTCACCATGCCGTTATGCGACCGCAATGGTGAACCACTCGCTTCTGTGCGGGTGCGATTAAAATCAACTTTTTTGGGCGAAACGCAGGACGCTGCATTGACACGCGTGCGAGTTATTGTGCAGGAAATGCAGTCACAGGTGACATCGAGGCAGGATTTGTTGCAATAACAAGTCTACGACTCGGATCGTCTTGAGTCAGCAATGATGACGGGTTTCTACCAGTCAAATTTGATGTAACCCATCAAGTTGGATTGCGTCCTCTCTTAAGAACACCCGCAAGTAATATGAATTGGGTGTTGTAGCCATTTTCATCCAAACAATAACGAGTAAAAAATCAGCTTATGAAAATATTTGTATCTGCTGGATTGCCTAACTTCCTTTTGCCTGTCTGCATAGCGTTAGTTCTCGCCGCGCCGATGCTGCGCACTGTAGATGCCGCGCCAATTATAGCCAAACCCGCCGCGAACGCCCCTGTCACCATCACCGACAACGGCGCGACTTGGACGATGGACAATGGCATCGTCAAGCTCACCATTGTGAAGGCCACCAGCGGCATTCAGTCGCTGGTCTATCACGGCGTGACCGTCGCGGCAGGCCACGAGAATTGGGAGCAGTTGCCTGCCAGGCCGGCTGCACCGTCAATCACCATTGACCCGGCGAGCAACGGCGGCCAGAGAGGTGAGGTGGCCATCAAGGGTGCCAACAACGGACGCATCGGCATTGAAGTCCGCTACACCATGGAACGCGGGGTCAGCGGCTTTTACACCTACGCGCAATATACGCATCCGGCCGCAAATGCCACCGCAGGCTTCGGCGAAAACCGCTTCATCCTTGAGTCCATGAACCCCACCTTTGACTGGCTTTCGGTGGATAAAGATCGCAACCAGCTGATGATCACCGATCAGGACCTGCGCGCTGGCACCGTCATTCACGCCAAAGAGCAGAGGATCATTCCCACCGGAAATTACAAGAACTCCGTCGAGCACAAATACACCTACTGCGGCATCATGTATCGGCTTCCCGCCTACGGTTTTTCCAGCACCAAGGATAAAATCGGCGTCTATTTCATCAATCCCACTACTGAATACATCGGCGGCGGCGCGGAAAAGATGGACCTCGTCTGCCACATGAGCGGGACATTGCTGGACTACTGGACTTCCGGCCATTATGCCGGTGGCGCTGGCAACAGCATCCCCCAGGGCCAGGACTGGACAAAAGTCGTCGGGCCGATTTTCGTTTATTTGAACGCGCTGGAAACCCCCAAGGATCCCTCCCAAGCCGAACTGGACACGCTTGCCGCCACGCAGGGCAACCCCACCGTGCCCGCAACGTGGCATGACAATTCTCTATCCCTGTGGAACGATGCCCTGGCCAAGGCCAAAGAGGTCGAGGCCGCGTGGCCGTTTGACTGGGTCAACGGTGTGGACTACCCACACAAAGACCAGCGTGGCAACGTCACCGGCCAGGTCGTCCTCGACGACCCGCAGGCGGCCACGACTAAGTTGCCCAATCTCACCATCGGTCTGGCCCACCCCGACTACACCGGCACCGGTGGCGCCTTTGCCAACCGCTCCGGCAACGGCAAACTCGTGACCTGGCAGCACGACGGCAACTATTACGAGTTCTGGAACCAGGGCAACGAAGATGGCACGTTCAAAATCACCAACGTCCGCGCTGGCAAATATACCCTCCACGCGTTTGCCGACGGAGTTTTGGGCGAATACGCCAAGACCGACATCACCGTCGAGGCCGGCGAGGATATTGATCTTGGCAAGCTCAATTGGAAACCCGTCCGCGATGGAAAACAGATTTGGGAAATCGGCTACCCCAGCCGCAATGGCGGCGAATTTTTCAAGGGCGACGAATATTGGCGCTGGGGCTGGGACATGCGCTATGCCCTGTTGTTCCCCAACGACATTACTTACACCGTCGGCCAGAGCGATTGGCACAAGGACTGGTTCTTCGAGCAAGTTCCGCACGCGACGAATCTTGGTTTCGTCAATCCCGCCGCCAAGGATCCGGCCAACCAGTCTTTCGGCTGGGTCAATCTTCCCACCGCACCGGGCCAGGACATGTGGCGTGAATGGGGCCGAGGCCGGGCGACCACCTGGACCATTAAATTCAATTTGGATCACGCCCCCAAAGGCACGGCCACCCTGCGCGTCTCGTTGGGCGGCTCCGACAGCACCACCCTTTCCATTGGCGTCAATGGCCAGAACGCCGGCGCCATCCGTCCCATCTCGACCAACGCGTTGCGCTATAACACCGACCGCGGCGTCTGGCGCGAATATTCCCAACCCTTCAACGGCGCGCTCTTGAAGGCGGGCGAAAATCAGATGACGCTCACCGTCCCCGCCGGAGACCTCACCAGCGGCGTTTGTTACGACTATCTGCGCCTCGAACTTGACGAGGATTTAAAACCTGCCGTAGCTCTAGCGTCGCAACCGACCGCGCCGTGAGAAATTCTTTTAATTGTTTAATCAAATTCAAATCCTAATTCGTATTTTAACTTATCCCATGAAACATCTCGTCTCGTGCATCTTCGTCGTTTTGTTGCTGTCAGTTGTGCCGGTGCTACGCGCCGCCGATGCCGCCGTGACCCTCACTGACAACGAAAATTCATGGACGCTCGACAACGGCATCGTCAAGGCCACGATCAACAAGGGCAACGGCAGGATGGCATCGCTGATTTTTCACGGCATCAACACCATGAACGGCGGCGGTTACTGGGAACAAACACCTTCCGGCCAGGTGACCCGGTCCGTCACCATAAACCCCGCGCAGAACGGCGGCGAACGCGGAGAGGTGTCCGTGAAGGGCGTGAACGGGCGGATGGACATCGAAGTGCGCTACGCCATGGAACGCGGCTCAAGCGGCATTTATGCTTATGCCATCTTTTCGCACGGAGCCGGCTATCCTGCCGCAGGCGAGGGTGAAAGCCGCTACATCACCAAGCTCAACCACGACTTCAACTGGATTTCGGTGGATCAGGATCGCAACATGCTTGAATGCACCCCACAAGACTGGGGCGCGGGAGTGGTCATCCATGCGAAGGAGCAGCGCATCTTGAGCACCGGCAATTATAAAAATTCCGTCGAGCACAAATACAGTTATAACGCCATCCAATACAAGATTCCCGCCTATGGCTGGTCCAGTACAAAGGATCATGTCGGCGTTTGGTTCATCAACCCGACCACCGAATACCTTTCCGGTGGCGCTTCCAAGCTGGAACTGGTCTGCCATTACGACGCCAACGATAACCCCGACCCGATCATCCTCGATTACTGGTGTGCCGGCCACTACGGTGGCGGTGCAGGCTGCAATATCCCGGCTGGCGAAAACTGGAACAAGGTCATTGGTCCGATTTTTGTTTATTGTAACACACTGACCGATCCAAAGTCCGCCTCGCAGACCGACCTCGACACCCTGGCCGCCACCGCCGGCAACCCCACCGTGCCGCCCGCCTGGCATGACAATGCCACCTCACTCTTTCAAGACGCGCTCTCGCAGGCGAAATCGGAAAAAGCCAACTGGCCTTACAACTGGGTGAACGGCGTGGATTATCCGCACAAGGAGCAGCGCGGCTCTGTCACCGGCCAGCTGGTCCTCAACGATCCACAGGCAGCCACCACCAGGCTGCCGCATCTCACCATCGGTCTGGCACATCCTGATTATACCGGCAGCGGCCGTGGATTTGTTCTGCGATCGGGCAATGGCAATCTGGTCACTTGGGCGCACGACGGGAATTATTACCAGTTCTGGACCGACGGCACCGACGACGGCAAGTTCACCATTTCCAATGTCCGTCCCGGCACTTACACCTTGCACGCCTTTGCCGACGGCGTGCTCGGCGAATTCGCACAGGCCAATGTCACCGTCACGGCGGGACAATCTTTGGACTTGGGCCAAATTGAATGGAAACCTGTCCGCTACGGCAGGCAATTGTGGGACATTGGGTATCCCGACCGCACCGGCGGAAAGTTCTTCAAGGGCGATCCTGACAACTACTGGCTATGGGGCTGGCCGGTGCGTTACCCGCTGCTCTTCCCGAACGACATCACCTACACCATCGGCCAGAGCGATTACCATAAGGACTGGTTTTTTGAACAGGTGCCTCACGGCGAATCCACCGCGTGGTTGAATCCCGACGCAAAGGATCCCGCCAATCAGCGCTTTGGCTGGATACGTACCAGCAGTCCCGGACAGGACATGTGGCGCACCATCGGCCATGGTCGCGCGACGACATGGACCATCAAGTTCAACATGGACAAAGCAGAGCACGGGCAGGCAACCCTGCGTGTGGCATTGGCGGGCGCGGACGGCAACGGCGGATTGGCCGTGGCTGTCAACAGCCAGAGCGTCGGCACCATCCGCACCATCGCCACCAANNAAGGGCGTCTGGCGCGAATACACACTGGCGTTTGATGCCGCGCTACTCAAGCAGGGCGAAAACGAAATGAAGCTGACAGTTCCCGCTGGCGATCTCACCTCCGGCGTCGTCTATGACTATCTGCGACTTGAGCTTAACGAGGATTACAAACCCGCCAGCACCGCCACCTTGGCNNTCTCATGAAAATGCTTTTTCCGTCCGGCTTGGGCGCGCTCCTTGCATCTGTCTTCATTGCCATGCCATTGGCCGCGCCGATGTTGTGCGTCGCCGATGACTCGCCTGTGGTCGCCAAACCGGCTGTCAACGATCCCGTGACCGTCAACGACAACGGACGCACCTGGACACTCGACAACGGACTCGTCAAGGCCATCGTCAACAAACGCAGCGGCTCCTTGGAATCGCTCTTCTACCAGGGCTTTGACACGATGGGCCATGATCAGGGTGAGGCGGGTGTTTGGGAGGAAGACCCCTCCGGAGCGCCGAACTTGAAACAATCCGTCACCATTGATCCCACGCAAAACGGCGGCGAACGCGCCGAGGTTTCCGTCGCCGGCAAGACCGGNNAAATCCGTTACGCCCTCGGTCGCGGCGACAGCGGCGTCTACACCTATGCGATTTTTTCCCATCCGACCAATTACGGTGCGATGGGCGTGAGCGAGAGCCGTTACATCGTGCATGTCAATCGTGAAGCCTTTGACTGGATCTCGGTGGATGCCGACCGAAACATGCTTGAATGCGCTCCGACGGATTGGGGCACCGGTGTCGTCGTCCATGCCAAGGAGCAGCGCATCATGAGCACGGGCGTTTACAAAAATTCGGTCGAAC
>PKZR01000461.1 GCA_003133815.1 Limisphaerales bacterium
CGAACTCCAGCACGTCAAAAGCAACGCGGCGCAACCGGTCATAAAGCCGGGAGCCGAGCGCGGTTTCAAGGTCGGCGCGGCTGACGTTGGCGGTGATGATGCTGGGCTTGAAGTGGCCGTTGCGATACTCGAACAGGTCGAGCAACACGTCTTCGTAAGCGCGGCTGTTATCCGTTGTGGCGGTGAATTCATCATAAACCAGCAACGCCGACTTCTGACAGCCTGCCAGCGGACTTTCTGGCGGTTCCTCACCAAAAGACACGGGCCGCAGCGCGTGCCAGTGTTGGGCGAGGAAATGGCGGTGTTTGATGAAGTGCAGGCCAGATTCACGCCGCAGCAGCAATTCGCGCAGGATGGCAATTGCCAGATGCGTTTTGCCCGTGCCGGTGTTGCCCAGCATCAGCAGCACGCCTTTGGGTGCAGCGGCAAAGGCGCGGCATTTGTCCAAGATTTCACGCAAGGCTGGAGGGTCAATCACGAGATTATCAAACGATGCGCGAGCTTCGTCTGGGGTGATGCCGAGCCTTTCCAGCCCGCATTGCAGACAGAGGACGAACTGCGGCACAACCCGCCACGACTTGAACGGCGGCGTCATGCGGACATCCCGCCGCCGGAGCAGTTGATTGCTCAACTCACACTTAAACGCGGCATCACTTGCAAGCCATGCATTGAATTGTTCCTGAACGCTCCGCTCAGCTTCAAGGCGATGGCTTCCGCTGCGCCGAGGCAGCGGTCTGCCTTGTTCATCGCGGATGGAATAATCACGGTTGAACAACCGCACAATTCCAACAGGACATTTCTCGACTTCGGTATCGTGTTTGGCGTCGTTGTGCGGGCATTGCGCGCAACGGTCGTAGGTGGCGCTGAATTCAACTTGTTCGTGATATTGGTGGTAGCCGTCATCTGATTGAAGGACGCTTTGAACAATGGCGTGCAAATCCACCCCTTGAAGTTCGTGGGGATGCCGATGGCATCGTTGCGGCGGCATTGAGGCTAAAACCACCTCAATTTGTTGGCGCGGAGTGCGGTTAGGATCAAAAGGAATCTCAATCAATTTCGAGTTGGTTGCGTCTCTCATTTGTGGAAATAAATTGTTCATATGATTCTCGATTAAAGTTTGGAAACGCCGCAGCCAAATTTGTCAGGGCGAATGATTGCTGGCTGCGGTCTGCCATTTGAGCCGCCGGTTCTCCGCCAGGTGGCCGGTTCGTCATTGAACCGCTCTTGATTGAACCAGGTGGACGGGTTTGGAATAAATTCCGTGGGCGAATTGCACGTCTGCGCGTAGAGCCGCGTGCGTTCGAGGAGAAATTCAAAAGTGTGTTTGGCCAGCGCACGCCGGATGGCACGGAGCGCGGCGGGCCTGCCGACTTTCTTTGGATAGGCCTCATAGATTGCTTCCGACTGTGTAGAAGTAGATTTAGATTCTGTGTCCTTCACACTGTCCCCCATTGGGGGACTATGGGGGTCTTCCTTCTTTGGATCACCTTCAAATGGATTACCTTCGACTGCATCCGATTCGGAGGGGTGGCCCTTGATTTGTTTCGCAGGCGTGGACTCCGAAACGAGTGGAGGGGCATCCGATTCGGAGGGGCTGCCGTTGATATTCGTCGGCGGTTGCCACTGTGCCGCAGGCGTAAGGCGGTAGATCGGTGTCGTGCCGGGGCGCGGCTCCCGTGTGATGAGCCGGTGCTGCACCAAGACGCGCAACGCTTGTCGGACGGTTTGCGGATGAAGCCGGCAGATGCGCGCGATGCTGGCGACGGCGGGAAACGCCGCACCGCTGCCGGCCCGCCGAGCCAAATGGCAATAGACGCGGAAAACGGAAGCCGGAAGGCCGTAATCGTCGAGACGCGAGTGAACGAAGATGACGTTGAACTCGCTGGTGTCCTGCCGAAGCTCGCCGGGGACATTCCCGGATTCTGAAAAAAGCGCGCGGCTCGAAGGTGCTTGAGCCATAAATTTACATCCCTTCCGAACCGAGGGCGTGAACGGTCAGATGCTCGCGGACGTGTTGAAGAATTTCCCGTCGGGGAAATCGCACCATTTTTGCGGTCAGCTTGACGTAGCTGATGCGACGCTGACGCATCATGTTATCAATTGATCGAATCGAAACTCCGAGCAAGCGCGCGGCGTCGGCCTTCGTCAACAATTCCGGCTCGATTTGCGCCGCCGTGCCGGGGACGGACTGGATTGTTTCGATCTTGTTCATGTAATTCTCCGTGGTTTATCCGGCGCACATTGCGCCATGAATGCAAGTGCGAGAATTACCGCGAGTGAAGAAACCTTCAATGAAGTTACCCGAACAGAACGCCGCGATTTTGAGGGGTGCTACGCAGGGTCAATCGAGGCCGAAACGGTCTCGCAATTTGCTGCTCGCGCGCCGGTCAAGGGCGTCGAAGGAGTTCTCGCCTTTATCGTTTGTTGAAGGCTTTGGCAGGTTGAGGTTTTTCGCATTGCGGAACTTGCGGAGCCGATTTTCCAGTGCGCTGCGCTCCGAACTTTTTCCTTCTTTGCAGCGAATACGTTTGAGTTCTGGATGGAACGACATCCGAATATCAGTAATCGTGCTTTCGATTGAGGGACGCGCTAAAATAAACCGAAAAAGATCTGCGAGCGCGGCTTTGAGTTTGTCGCATCCATCTTCACCGTCCAGACGTTTCAACGCCGACCGGAGTTTTTGCCGGTTGAGGATTGCCAAAAAAACCGCGCCGAGATGTTGTCGTTTCTCGTCCGTTGAACCACATTCCTTTGCCTGTGAATTTTCCCTGCGACTGCGTTTGCGTCCCGTGGCCAGAAAACGGCTAACGAACTGATCGCGCTCGGTCTTGTTCCATCGTGTGCCATGTTCTCGAACTACTTTCATGCAGCTAACAACGAATCGGGCAAGACTGGCCGCACGGTGTTTCGTCGGCGCCAGAAACGAGCGGACTGATTGGAAAACCTCCGATTGGTTGGTGTAATCGCTGATTGCCTCCGCGCAGAAGGACGCGGAAATGATCTCGAAGCAACGCCGCAGATCAGGGTCTTTGGGATACGCCTCTGCGGCTATTCCGTAACCAAGATGGTCAAGTGTGTGTTTTGTAAACGCGTTTTCGTGTTCATTGGCGGCAATTTGTAGCGGGACGACGTTCCCGACCTGCTTGGGCGGCAAAATGGAAAACGATGACTTGGCTCCGGAATCGGTCGTCAGCGGATGGTGTAATTGGGAATTCATCGCTCTGCTGATTCGATTTTACCCGTGAGCACGGATAACGCAATATGCGTTGCGCTGGTTTGAGTTCAAAACATTTATCTCGTTTCCTGCCCGTGAGCGTTGATGTGAAAATGCCGGGCGAGATAGGCGTCCACTTCGGCTTTTGGAAAACGAACAATTTTCGACGTGAGTTTGATAAACGGCAGGCGGCGCTGTCGCATGAGATTATCAATTGTCCGCCGACTGACATTCAAACGCCGGGCAACCTGTGATTTGGTTTCGTAATCCGGCGGTGCGGAAATTTCTGTTCGCTCCAGGTTCATGCTCGTGTTCATTTCGATATGTCCACAGCTATCACTTTGCCGGAAGACGACGCGGTAAAGGTGTCTTTGGGACACTAAATTCATCGTGCAATCCGGCTGCGACATTGGAGTATTGGCCGACTGGAAGCTGTTTAATCCTCAATACGCTTTACCCCTAATTTTCATTAGGACTTGAAGTGCGCGGAGAAGTCGCGCCAAAGCCGCATAATTTTCCGCAGTCGCGGACAAGTGACAGTTAGTCCACGACCGTGGACTCGCCGTGCACAAAACGCGAACACGGATTGGCCGTGTCCGTGAACAGCCCGCAGTCGCGTTTAGTCCGCAGCCATTGTCAGTCCGTGACCGTGGCCGCGTCCGGGATTTGTCCGTGTCCACGTCCAGTCCAAACCCGCGCACAGTTCGCGACCGTGGACAGTCCACGAACAGACAGCGAATGATCGGCTGCGAATCGGCTATTGCGCGGAAATTCCGTAACTCATGCGTGAACTCCAAAACCTTAATTTGTTAAGGGGTAAAGCTTGTCCTGAAAAAAGAATGACTGCGATACCGTGTGCGCGTGGATCAGAGGCCGATTATGTGTCGCCGGTCGGCGCCTCAATCTATTGCTCGCCTCATCCGGCTGCGCTCCAAATTGACCCGCCGTCCAGCTTCGGGAATTTTGCCTCTATGATTTCGCGCACGGAGAATTCACAGTGCGACAGATACAGGCGCGGGCATCATCCGTTGGCCGCTATTTGCAGCGGGACGACATTCTCCGCCGACGTGGGTGGAATGATGGAGAACCATGCCTTCGCTTCGCTTTCGCGCACGAGTTGCCGGTAATGCTTGAACACCATGCCGGGTGAGTTGCCCGCTTCGAGACTGACCTGTCCCACGTCTTTAATGACAGCAAGCCGGTAGCTGATGAAGGAATGGCGCAGGCCGTTGTGTTTCCACGGCACGCCGGATTTTTCGGCCAGATAGAGGAAAAGCTGTTTGTCGGCGCGTGAAAGATTGATGACAGCGCCGGAAGTTTTGGCGTAGCGTTCGAGCCACGCGGCGCAGTTGTCAGTGATCGGCACGGTGCGGCGCGAGGCGGTCTTGGCATTGCCAGCTTTGATTTCAACGAATCGCTCCGAGCCGGTGAGATGAATTTCCGACCAGTCGAGCCGCATGATTTCGGCAGCGCGCAGACCACAGAACGCAGCGACGGCCAGATACGGAATCATTTCCTCACGGGTGCGCCATTTGCCGCGCTCTTTCACGGGTGTCAGGCAGGCGGCGAAAAGTTTTTGGAGTTCGGCGGGACTGAACACTTCGATTTCACCGCTGTCCACCGATGCCTTTTCGACGCCGCTGATTTCGTCGTGGTCTTTGGGCAGGTAGCCGCGCTTGATGGCAAACTTGAACAGGGTGCTGACCAGACGGCGAATGTTATTTTGCGTGCGACCGGCAAGACTTCGCCGCTGGCTTTCATTGCCGTTGAGAGTTTTCAGGCCGCGAATGTATTCTTCGATCTGTTTGCCGGTGACGCTGGTAATGCGAAGTTGGAAACTGTCAGCAAATGCGCCGAGGCGCGAGGTCAGGTCTTTGATATAAACGCCGCTCTTGCCAGCGCTGGTCTTGGACGTAATCAATTCGTCCACTACTTCGCGGACGGTTTTCGGCGGCAGGCCGATGGGATGGCGCTTCAAGTAAAATTCAACGGCTTCGCTCAAACTGACGTGTTCCGGCAGCCGCCGCACGACGGCGACGTAATCGGTGACGGCCAAATTAAGGTCAACGCCCGGCTTCCATTCGTGGAGCTTTTGCATGGCACGGACGTAGTCAGCGCGGTCGCCGCCGGTGAGTTTGAGGGCTTCGGTTTCGCCATTGGTGAGTTTTACGGCGATTAACTCCGCTTCGCGCCGGGCCTTTGCCAGATCGGAGAATTTCTGCCGCACTCGCTTTGTGCCTGCGTAGTAGGCGACGGTGTAGATGTCGCTCTGGTATTTGACGAGCGCTTTGCGTTTTCCGTCCGGCAGGCTCTTGTAAAGGATTGCGCCCGTCTGCGGGTCGCGTTGGGGAATGATGTTAGTGTGGACGTAAATCGGAATCGAAATGCTGCCCTCTTTGACGACTTCAAAGGGCTGACTCGCCTTGCGACTTTTGGCTTCTGACAGGTTCGTTTTCATGCGGGCATTGTCCCGTCTTTGTCCCGTCCTGTCAAGCATAATTACAAAACACCAATAAAATATGGTGGAGGCGGCGGGAATTGAACCCGCGTCCCAAGTCAACCAACCAGCCGCGACTACATGCTTATCCCAGGTAATTTTTTCTGCTATGCGATGGCGCCCGGACTCGAATCGCACTGCCTAGTCCGCATGAAAAGATCTCGGCCAACCACGCGCGGTCCCCGTCATTGACCATGCCTGCTGTTGCGTCCGTCCACCGTAGCAGGTGTCCAGTGGCGGACGTCGTGGCACTTAGGCCGCGAGAGCTAGTTCTTGATTAGCTGTTTTGTTTTGATGCGATTATTTACGAGGCCAACGCATCGTCCTCGGCATGCCGCCTCTGGCGTGTTCACATGGTCGAAACCAGTGCGCCCCCATCCAAAATTTCAGCAATATCATAATCCTCCAATTTGCCGTTCGGGTCAAGTGAATGAAAACCGATCCACAAATGCAGCCTGTAAAAGTGCCGGAATTATCAATGTTTGAAGTTGAGTTCATTTGCCGACATGATGTAGGCGGAGTTAAATGAAAGCTGGCTCTAATTTTCAGTGTCGCCTTCTCGGCCAAAATTCCCTCTTGTCATCCGGTGATTTCCTGCTAGTTTAAATGTCCTTTTTTATGAAACTGGACATTCATCCGAAATATGTGGACGCGGAAATTCGTTGCGCTTGCGGCAACGTGATCAAGACGCGCTCCACCAAGCAGACCATCATCGTCGGCATTTGCAACGTGTGCCATCCCTTCTACACCGGCACGCAAAAGTTCGTGGACACCGCNNAAGAAAAAGAAAAAAGTCTAGCTGCCCGCTTTCATTCCGCCCGCTCGCGCGAACGCGCTGGCGGGCGGATTTCTTTTTGCACAAATGGATTTGCGCCCGCACATCGAAAAATTCCGCCGCCGCTTCACGGAAATCGAAGCCGCATTGAACGACCCCAAGGCTTTCGACAATCCGCAGCGCGCACAGGAATTGTCCAAGGAATACTCGCGACTGAAAGAACTGGTCACGTGCGGCGACAGTTTTTTCAAAGCCGAGGAGCAACTGGCGGAAAACCGCGCCTTGCTCAAAAGCGAGCCGGCGGAATCCGAACTCGCGCAGCTCGCGCGCGAGGAAGTGGCACGGCTCGAAGTTGCGGAAAAAAAGTTCGCGCAGCAGATACAGTTCGGCCTCGTGCCGCCGGACCCGACCGATTCGCGCAACACGATTGTTGAAATCCGCGCTGGCGCGGGCGGCTCGGAATCCGCGCTGTTTGCCGCCGATTTGTTTCGGATGTATTCGCGCTACGCCGAGGCGCGACGATGGAAAGTCGAGCCGCTCGATTCCAATCCATCCGACCTCGGCGGTTTCAAGGAAATCATTTTTCAGGTCAACGGCACGGACGTTTTCAAGCGGCTGAAATACGAGAGCGGCGTTCATCGCGTCCAGCGCGTGCCCGCGACCGAGGCGCAAGGGCGTATCCACACCAGCACCGCGACCGTCGCCGTTTTGCCCGAAGCCGAGGAAGTAGATGTGGAAATCAAGCCCGACGATATCGAGGTTACCGTCTGCCGCGCGTCTGGCAAGGGCGGTCAGGGCGTGAACACCACCGATTCCGCCGTGCAAATCCAGCACAAGCCGAGCGGCCTCACCGTCCGCATCGCCGACGAGCGTTCGCAGATAAAAAATCGCGCCAAGGCGATGACGGTTCTGCGCTCGCGTTTGCTCGAAAGAAAAATCGCCGAGGAAAACGCGAAATACGCCGCGCATCGCAAAGACCAGATCGGCACCGGCGATCGCAGCGAAAAAATCCGCACCTACAATTTTCCACAAAACCGCGTAACCGATCATCGCATCGAATTGACGCTGTATAATCTGGCAAACGTCATCGAAGGCGAAATTGATCCGCTGATCCAGCCGCTGATGGCGCACGATTTGGATGAAAAGTTGAAGGCTTTGAAATTATGAAATTACCCGCACACATCAAGGGACTGGTTTTCGACTGCGACGGCACGCTGGCCGATACGATGCCGATGCACTGGCGTGCGTGGCAGGTGATTGCCAAGAAATATAAACTTCATTTTCCGCAGGACCGTTTTTACGCGCTCGGCGGTGTGCCGTCGCGCGACATCTTGAAGATGCTCGCCGAGGAACAGGGCGTGACGCTCGACCACATTCAGGCCGCGCATGAAAAGGAAAACGCGTATCTGCCGCTGATGGCGGAAGTCGAGCCGATCCACGCCGTCGTGGAAATCGCAAGGGAAAATTTCGAAAAAATCCCGATGGCCGTCGCGTCGGGCGGCACGCTTCCGATCATTGAACAGGTGCTGACGCATTTGAAAATCCGGCATCTGTTCGGCGCAGTGGTGACGAGCGAGATGGTGAAGAACCAGAAGCCCGCGCCGGATATTTTTGTCGAAGCCGCGCGTCGCATCGGCGTTGACCCGAAATTCTGTCGTGGCTACGAAGACACGGATTTGGGGATGCAGGCGATTCGTTCGGCGGGTATGGACGCAGTGGATGTGCGGG
>PKZR01000106.1:0-232 GCA_003133815.1 Limisphaerales bacterium
ATGGTCGAACGTTTTCAGTTGCGGCATCCCATTGACAGCCTCCAGGCCGTCACCAACCCCGACCGCATCACGGAATGTCAGCAGGCGGTGCGCGAAGTCCGCGTCAGTTCGGAAGTCTGCGATTATATACTCGCCCTGACCCAGGCCACCCGGCGGCATCCGGCCCTGTTGCTGGGGGCCAGCCCCCGCGGCTCGCTGGGTTTGTTTCGCGCGGCGCAGGCGCTCGCCGCCA
>PKZR01000106.1:264-3118 GCA_003133815.1 Limisphaerales bacterium
CCATGCAGTTGAAAAAGAGCTTGACCGCAGATGCACGCGGATGAACGCAGATGAGGGAAGATGGCAAAGCCAAAAAAACCGAGGTTCCAACGGATCCTCGGCCAGCTCTCGACTGGATCAACTTTCCCCCCCGGCTTTTATCTGCGTTCATCTGCGGCCATCTGCGGCCATCTGCGGTTGAAATGCATCGTTCCGGCCAAGCCGGAACCGTCAGCGGAACATGATGTCCTGATACCGGTCCGGATGCGCGGACACGCCTTTGAAACCCCATAATTCCAAGCCCGTCACCGATTCGGTTTCCAGGGCGTAAGCAAAATAATCCGGCGGGTTTTTGCCCCAGCGCAACGTGCAGTTTTTGAGCACAATGCCATCCGCATAACGAAGATTGAAACCCGAGGTGACATGCGGCTCAATCGGCTCCAGCACCTTGGTCGGGCGGTTGTCGAACAAGCCGCCGGGATATTTCGTCCAGCACGCAAATTTGATGGCGACATTTTTGAGCCGAACATTTTCGATGCGGCTCGCGGCGCTGCCGTTGACGCGCACGCTATTCTCCGCCTGGCCGGAAACATTCTCGACGAGGACATCTTGCAGTTTGCCCAGTTTGGTTTGCGCATTGCGTGGAATGGCGGTGAACGACATCGCCTCGCCATGGCCACACCACGGATTGCTGAAATGGCGCGCGACAAACTTGATGGCGCGGAAGGTCACGTTGGAAATGCTGCCTTCATCGCGCAACTGGATGCACAGGCCGCGGCTGCTGGAAAGAATCTTGCAGCGCTCGAACAAAATGTCGTGGATGCTGCCGGTGGTTTCCGTGCCGATTTTCAGGCCGGCGTCCTGCGTGCGGAGGACGCAGTCGTGGACGCTGATGTTCGCGCAATCGCCGAACTCATTTGTCTGCCGCGTGGACTTGATGACAATGGCATCGTCGCCGCAGGTGACGTGGCAGTTGCGGATTTCCACGTTGCGGCAATGGTCGGGGTCAATGCCGTCGTCGTTCGGCACGTCAAGGCGGTTGTTCACGGTGACATTTTCGACCAGCACATTTTCGCAGCCGAGCAGGTGCAAGCCCCAGAACGGCGCGTCGCCAAACGTGAGGTCGCGCACGGCGAGGTTCGTGCAGCCGGTCAGCACAAACATTTTTGGCCGCCAATCCTTGAACAACCACCATTCATTCGTCGCGTCGTAGCCGGTCATGAAAGCCAGCGAACGTCCGGAGATTTTCCCGCCACCGGAAATCGTCAGGTTGGCCGCATTGCTCGCGGTGAGGACGCCGTCGCCGGCATAATCGTTTTGATTTGTGCTGATGAGCAGTTCGCCATCGAGATGAAAATCAATGCCGCTTTTCAAGGCCAGCGTCGCCACCAGAAATTTTTTTCCGCGCGGGACTAAAACCATTCCACCGCCGGCATCTGCCGCCGCGTCAACCGCGCGCTGGAAGGCCGCCGTGTCCAGCGCGATGCCGTCGCCCTTCGCGCCGTAGTCGAGGACATTGAAGGTTTTGGCCGTAACCGGAAAATTTAGCGCCAGCAGTGTGCCAAGGAGAAACAGTTTTGCCTTCATGTAAATTTATTTCACCACCACGTCCCAGACTTTCGCGCGGCGCGACTGGCCGGCCGGCCAAGGGACATACAGCACGGCAACGTAATGCCCCGCGTCCTTGTAGGCGTGAATGGGATTTTGTTCCGCCGAAGATTCACCGTCGCCGAAATCCCATTTCCACGAGGTGATTTTGCCGACGGACAAATCCTTGAACGCGACCAGCCGACGATCCATATCCACGACCTGAAACGACCACTGCGCGTCAATCGGTTTGACGAACGCCGGCTCCAGCGGCATCAGCTTGAACGCGCACAGGTAATTGGCGTTGCCATACATCGTGTGATGGCGCGACAAATTCCAGAAGCCGTTGTTGGTGTCGCCGGAATGCACGTCGTCATAGTCAATCACCGCCCACGACAGGCCGATGGTTTTATTTTCCTTCAACACCGACTCGACGGCGCGCGGTGGGCCTTCCGCGCCGGCGTAGTCGAAGGGCGTTATCCAAAATTCCAAAACGTAATGCCCCGGCTGGCCGGGACGGAAATCGTATTTCTGCGCCGCGTTGGCGTAGGGCAGCGCCTTGAGCCATTGCGCCGGGCCCCAGACCATGCACCAGTCCTTGCCCTCGGCGGGCGTGAAAATGTGGTAGTTTTGCGCCTGCGCGCCTTGCAGCGTGAGATACGTTTCCCATTGGCCGAGCGCGTCGCGCGCGGGCATGAATTTTTCAATCAGCGGCCCGCCGGACAAATCGCCGTCCACGACCAGTTCAAAGGTGTCGTTGTGCAAACCCGGTTCGGAAAAATCCCAGTAGTCATCATCCGCCTCGTAAAGAAAATAGAGCCGGTTCAGCCCCTTGACCCAGCCGACGCGGACGTGCACTTTCGGCGTCGAGGCGTCGGACAATTTATGTTTGCCGAAATCCTCCACGAGCTGGTCCGAGCCGATGACGTAGCTTTCGGGGACGATATTCCAATCGTTCGTGTCGCCGTCAATGCGCGGGATTTTGTCCGGCGGAAACTGGAAAACCTTGAAGGCCTCATTGGTGCGGTCGAGCGCGCGCGCGGCCTGGCAATTCAAAAAAATGCCGCCACCCAGCAAGCCCAGCGCGGCGGCGCGAAAGAAAAATCGGTTCACAGCGGAATTCCCCCATGAATGCGCGGCGAAGTCAATGCTGGATTTTTCTGGAAACCGGTGCGAAAGTAGATCCAGCAACCACGGCAATTCGTTATCAAGCCATGAACTTGTTGTCCATTGAGTGTGGGCTTATACCGAGCGGATCTATAAATGAATCCCCTTTGGAAAGCCGTTC
>PKZR01000170.1 GCA_003133815.1 Limisphaerales bacterium
CTTGGCCGCATCGGCCAGCCGCAGGACATTGCCACGGCGGTCACCTTTCTGGCATCGGATGATTCGTTATGGATCACCGGTGAAACGCTGCTCGTTTCCGGAGGGCATCGTTGATACAGCGATCAAAGAAAATCAAATCAACCAAAATCATTATTATGAGCGCACTCAATTCAACAAGCGACCTCACCCGCCGCCCGCCGCGCAGCCCGCGCGTGCGGCTGGGTGGATATGTCCTGCTGCCGCGAATCCTGGACAAAGGCCGCGCGTCTCTCGCCGGAAACCTCGGTGAATATCATTTTGCTGGCAAAGGCATGGACTGGCATTTCTTCAACTTCGTTGGACTGGACCACCAGGCCTTGGCAAAAGAAATCGCCAATGGCGGCGGCGATGGCGAATTGCTTGCGTGGGTCAATGCCAATGCAAAAACGCCTCGTCAGGCGTGGGAAATCGCCGCGTGGAGCGAATATCATTTGCACCGCACACCGGACAGCGATCAGGAGACCATCACCCATTTCGCTGACGAAGTGAAAAAGTTCAATCCCTTGCGCGAGGACGTCAACACATGGTTCGATCTGCTCGACCTTGACGACTATTGCTCGTTCGGCGGCAAGGCGTGAACCAAAACCAAAATTAAAAATTATGGACTGATTATGAAACCAACCATTGAAATCAACGACGCAAACTTCGAGAACGAAGTTCTCAAATCAAACCAACCTGTCCTGGTGGACTTTTGGGCCGAATGGTGCGGGCCTTGCAAAATGCTCGCACCGGTGCTTGACGAAATTGCCGTGGAGCAAACCGGACGAGTGAAGGTTGCCAAGGTGGATGTGGACAGCAATGCCGCGCTTGCCGCACGGTTTGGCATCCAGTCCATTCCGACCCTGCTTTATTTCGCGGGCGGCGAAGTGCGGGACAAAACCATCGGGGCGGTGAACAAACGCGCGATTGTCACCAAGCTGGAGAAGCTCGCCGTGCCGGCCTGAACCATTGACAAAAAATAAATTATGAAAATCCCAAACGTATTTGAAGGACACAGGGCAGCCGCATTCATTCGCACGTTTAGCGACACCGATGCCGCAGTAGCCGACGCGTCGATCCAACACCCGCCAAACGACGACAAGCTGCTGGACGGCTATTCTACAACGGTCACCCGCGTAGTTGAAAAAGTCGGTCCATCGGTGGTGAACATTCGGGTTCACGGCATGCACCGGGAAAACCGGCGCAGGCCGGAATCCGGCGGCAGCGGTTCGGGATTTGTCATTGCACCGGACGGCTTCATTCTCACCAACAGCCATGTCGTCCACGGTGCGGCCAGGATGGAAGTCTCGCTGGCCGATGGCCGGGTGTTCGACGCCAGTTTGGTCGGCGATGATCCAGAGAGCGATCTGGCCGTCATCCGCATCAACGCGTCCCAACTGGTTCATGCGCAATTCGGCGATTCAAAGTCCGTCCGCGTTGGGCAGATTGCCATCGCCATCGGCAGTCCGTTTGGCTTTCAGCAAACGGTGACGGCGGGCGTGGTGAGCGCGCTGGGCCGTTCCATGCGCTCGCAATCCGGCCGGTTGATTGACAATGTCATTCAGACCGATGCGGCGCTGAATCCCGGCAACTCCGGTGGTCCGCTGGTCAATTCTCGCGGTGAGATCATCGGCGTGAACACGGCCATCATTCTGCCCGCCCAGGGAATCTGTTTTGCCATCGCCAGCAACACCGCCGAATTCGTAACGGCGTGGCTCATCAAGGAAGGAGTCATCCGGCGCAGTTGGATTGGTGTCGCCGGCCAGAATGTTCCCATCCACCGGCGCGTTGTGGTGTTCCATCACCTGGCAGCCGACAACGGCATTCTGGTATCGGGGATCGAGCCGGGCAGTCCCGCGAGCCGTGCCGGTTTGCGCGAGGGTGATGTGATTGTCAGCTTCGGCGGCGAACCCGTCGCCAGCATCGATGAATTGCATCGTCACCTCGTCGCCAAGGTGATCGGTGTGCCGTCACACGTCACCGTTATCCGGCATACCGAGAAACTGGATCTGGTTGTGACTCCGCAGGAATTGGTTGTCAACCATCAACGCAATTAATTACCCTATCATAACGACATTCAACAGCACTTGTGCGCTGGAGAGCAGTTTTTAAGTTTTCTTGAATCGGCGCAGGTTACGGTGGTGCTGGTGCAGATTTGATAATCTGGGCTTGACCGGCCGGGAGATTTGGCTATATTGACTGAAATGTTGAAAATCAATTCACAAGCTGTCATTCTGGTCGTCGCCGTAGTAAGCGACGCCGTTGGTACTTGTTGAATGGAACTAATTTAACAAGAACCCACGGCTAGCAACAGTCGTGGGTTTTTGTTTTAATCCGCGACGCCAGCCACAACCGAAAGACACATGAGCAAGACAACTGAATCCGCCAAATCGAAACCTGCGAAATCCGCCGCCAAACCGCGCGCCGAAGTCGGCCCGGCCATGTTCGGCCGCGACATCTTTGTCGAAGCCCTCGAACGCGAAGGCGTCGAGGTAATCTTTGCCTATCCCGGCGGCGCGAGCATGGAGATCCATCAGTCGCTCACCCATTCCAAGATCCGCACCATTCTCCCGCGCCACGAACAAGGCGGTTCGTTTGCCGCCGAAGGCTACGCGCGCGTGACCGGCAAGGCCGGCGTGTGCATGGGCACCAGCGGCCCCGGCGCCACNNTCACCGGCCAGGTGACGCAGGCCATGATCGGTCGCGGCGCGTTTCAGGAGACCGACATCATCGGCGTCACGCTGCCCATCGTGAAGCACAGTTATCTCGTCACGGACATCAATGACATTCCGCGCATCGTGAAAGAAGCTTTTTACATCGCGCAAAGTGGTCGGCCCGGCCCGGTGGTGATTG
>PKZR01000457.1 GCA_003133815.1 Limisphaerales bacterium
TGCTTTTCAATCGGATTTTGATTTGGCCAAAATGGGGACGACACATTATTCTGGCTGCGGAGTATGGGGCAGCGCATTTATCTCATCCGTCATGGCGAAACCGAATGGTCTCTTTCCGGCCAGCATACCGGAAGCACGGATATTCCCCTGATCGCGCGCGGCGAGGATGCGGCGCGGAATCTGGGGCTGCGTTTGCGGGAGATTCCATTTGCCCGCGTGCTGACCAGCCCAAGGCTGCGCGCGCGACGCACGTGTGAACTGGCCGGCCTGGGTCCGGTGGCTGAAATTGAGCCGGATCTGGCCGAGTGGGACTATGGCGATTATGAGGGCCTGCTTTCGGCGGAAATTCTCAAGGGGCGACCGGACTGGAATATTTATCGAGATGGCTGTCCCGACGGTGAATCGCCCGGCCAGATTTCGGCCCGTGCGGACCGGCTGATTGTGCGTCTCCGCGGGCTTGTGGGAAATGTGGCGTTGTTTTCGCACGGCCACTTCGGGCGGGTGCTGGCGGCGCGTTGGATTGGTTTGCCGCTGGGTGAGGCGCAACGTTTCCAACTGGACACCGCATCGCTTGGCATTCTCAGCTACGAGCGCGACCGGGTCGAATCACCGGTCATCGCATTGTGGAACGCCATGGGGGTTCCGAGATGATCGCCGGGCAGGGGGGCCGCGCAATTTTTATTTTGTTGCTTGCCAAGCGGGCGATTTCTTCGCTCAATTTTGTCCGACAATGAAAAATTCATCTGACAAGCCGCAAGTCGGCATACTAATGGGCAGCGATTCGGACTGGCCGACCATGAAACTGGCCGCCGATGCGCTGAAGGAATTTGGCGTCGCCAGCGAGGCCAAGGTCATCTCGGCGCATCGCGATCCGCACGGGCTGGAGGAATATGTTTCGGGCGCGGGCGGACGCGGCATCAAGGTCATAATCGCGGGCGCGGGCGGCGCGGCACATCTGCCGGGCGTCACGGCGGCGTTCACGACCTTGCCGGTGATTGGCGTTCCGATTTTGGGCAAGGCGTTTGACGGGTTCGATTCGCTGCTGGCGATCGTGCAGATGCCGCCGGGCGTGCCGGTGGCGACGGTCGCGGTTGGCGGCGGTCGCAACGCGGGAATTTTGGCCGCGCAAATCCTCGCGGTGGGCGATGCCCGTCTGCAGGGGGAGTTGAAAAAGTTCAAGGTGCGGTTGATGGAGGAATCGCGCGCCAAGAACAAGACGCTTTCGCAGTCAACGGCCGGTGGTCGGTAGTCGGCAGCAATCCCGCCACTGACCATGAAACACTGACCAACCAATTAAATGCAACAGCTCATCGAAGGCGTCCACAAATTCCAGACCGATGCGTTTGGCAATTACCGTTCGCTGTTCCGCAAGCTGTCGCAGGAGGGGCAGAACCCGCATACTCTGTTCATCACCTGCTCGGACTCGCGCGTGCTGGCGGAGCTGATCACACAGAGCAAGCCGGGCGATTTGTTCGTGGTGAAAAATGTCGGGAACATCATCCCGCAATCCAGCGTGACGGGCAGCACCAATTCCACGGCGGCGGCGATAGAATTTGCCGTGGAGACCTTGCGCGTGAGCGACATCGTGGTGTGCGGTCATTCGCAGTGCGGCGCGATGTCCGCGCTGCTGGGCAATCTGCCGGACGCCAATTTGATGCCGCATTTGTGCGAATGGCTCAAGCTCGCCGAGCCGGTGCGGGAAATCATCCGGTCGCAATACGCGCATCTCGGCAATGACGCCGTCCGCATTGACATCGCGGGCGAGGAGAACGTCCTGTTCGGGCTTGAAAACCTGCACAGCTATCATTGCGTGCAGGAGCGGCTGATGGCGGGCACGCTGCGGTTGCACGGCTGGTTTTTCAAGATCGCCACTGCGGAACTGTTTGCCTACGACCCGGAGAAGCGCCAGTTTTCACCCCTCATCACCGAAAAAAGCTGAAGGATTGGCGGAGGAGATTGAAGAGTCTCGGAAGCGCCGGAGGCTGCCGTTTATCATTGAACGTTGACCATTTTCCATTTTACGGACAAGCTTAAGCCGTCATCTTGAAGGCAACAGCCCGGTTGTAAAACAGAAGGCAAGATGATTTATGGTTTTGTTCGGCAAACTAAAGTGAAACGTCTTGCAAACATCAGGCTTTTTTTGATCAGTGCGCTGGCGGTCACGATTATGGCAGGCTGTGGCCGGCAGCGGGCGGTGAACATGCAAACTTCTGGCAGGGATTCCTCGCCGTCCCCATCAGCTACCTACTCATCAACGACCAATCAGTATGGGTTGCCCACGGTTTACGCATCCATTCCGTTGCGGACCATCATTTCATTGAATTCCGGCAGCATGGCGGAAAGCGAAAACACAGTTGTCCGCGTGAGGGGCATGGTGCTGGATGAACGGCCGGGAGAATACATCGTGGTCTATGACGGGACCGGAACGATGTTTGCCGACACGCATCAGGCTGTTCTGCCGGCGGTGAGGGAGCGGGTTGAACTGCTGGGCCAGACGGTTTCCGATGGTTATTCCATCGCGCTCAAAAATGCCGTGGCCACTTCGCTGGCAACAGGCGCCACAAACTTAGACAGAACTGTTCCGTCAGCAAAACCCGCGAAGCTGCCGTTGCTGACCAAGGTCTGGGAAATCCGCGATTTGACGGCTGAAAAGGCGGCGTGGAATTATCCAGTCCAACTGCGCGCGGTCGTGACCGTCAACGCCCATTACAAGGACTATTTGTTTGTGCAGGACGACACGGCCGGGATCACGATCCGCATACCAACAAATTCCCCAAGCCTGAAACCGGGTGACATGTTGAAAGTGGAAGGGGTGAGCGATCCGGGCAATTTTTCACCCATCGTGATGGCTACCAAGGTGACCGTGATCGGTTCGGGCCGTCTGCCGGAAGCTAAGCCGGAAACGATGTTCCAACTGGCGACGGGCCAGGACGGCAGCCAGTGGATAGAAGTGCGCGGCGTGGTGCGCTCCATGTCCTACACCGACAACATTGTGCAGCTCAACTTGAACGACTTGAGCGGCATGATAGCGGTGAAGGTGCCGGCGGCGCTTGAGCCGCTCAGTTTGCTGGATTCCATCGTGACCATCAAAGGCGCATGCGGTTCGATATCGGATGAAAAGCGCCAGCTTGTGCGTTCTGTGATGTGGGCGTCCTCGCTCGGCGACGTGCATGTGGAAGAACCGGGCGTGGCCAATCCCTTCAGCCTGCCGGTGCAGCCGATCGCCAGCCTCAACCAATTCCATCCGCGACTGACGTTGCAGCACCGGATCAACTTCGCCGGACTGGTCACGATGATCGATTCCGATTCCTTTTTTCTGGAAGATGCTCAAGCAGGCGTCCGCGTGCTGGCATTGCCGGACGACCGGTTGAAAGCGGGCGATTATGTGATGGCGTCCGGTTATCCCGGCCCGGGAGACTATGGCTATGTATTGCGCAACGCCATTTTCAAGGTGGTCAGCCACCGCGAACTTCCACCGCCACAAATGCTCACGGTTGGAAACAATCTGGACCCGCAGTGGCATGACCGGTGGGTGCAGATGGACGCGCTTTTTCTGCACCACACAAAGATTGATGGCGACGATGTGCTGACGCTTCAGACAGGCGACCGGGTTTTTGAAGCGAAGTGTCTTGAGCCTGTCACAGACCGGATAAAAAATCTGGAATCGGGCAGCCTGCTTCAGGTGACGGGCCTTTACCGGGTGCTGGCGGATGAAGCGCGCGTGCCGAGATCGTTCCAGTTGACGCTGTCTTCACAACAGGACATTCAAATTCTGGGGGAACCATCCTGGTGGACGGTCGAACATACCACCAACGTGATTGGCATCATGAGCGTCATAATCGGGGCGACGTTTCTTTGGGTGATGATGTTGCGGCGGAAAGTGCGGGAACAGACGGCCAGTTATCAGGAAAGCGAACGCAAGTTCAGGATGTTGGTCGAGCAGTCGCTCGTGGGCGTCTATATCATCCAGGATCAGCGGTTTGTTTATGTCAATCCGCGCATGGCCGAAATCTTTGGATATTCGCCGGAGGAGATGATCGCCTCCTGCATGATGATTGATGTGGTTTTCCCCGAAGACCGTCCGCTCGTGCAGAATCAAATCTTCCGGAGGCTGTCGGGTGAAATTGATTTTGCGCATTACTTTTTTCGCGGTCTGCGCAAGGACGGCTCCCTCATCCAAATTGAAGTGCTGGGCCGCCACACCGGATTCAGGGACAAGCCCGCCGTGCTGGGGATGTTGATGGACATCACGGAGCGCAAGCTGGCCGAGGACAAGATTGCGCAGCAGGCGCGCATGCTCGATCTGGCGGGCGACGCCATCATCGTCAGCAATTTGGAAAACCGCATTGTCTATTGGAACCAGAGCGCGCAGCGGATTTACGGCTGCACGGCGCAAGAAGCCGTCGGCGGCATCGCCTTTGAAAAAATGCGCATTGATCCAGCTGAATTCCAAAAGGCCAAAGAGGCGCTGTTGCAAGATTACAAATGGCACGGCGAATTCCATCATCGCGACCCCGGCGGCGGAGAAACCATTGTGGAAGCCCGGTGGACGCTGGTCCACGATTCGCAGGGCAAGCCAGAATCCATCCTGGCGATCAATACCGACATCACCCAGGCAAAAAAGATGGAGGTGCAATTCCTCCGCACCCAGCGCCTGGAAAGCATCGGCGTCCTGGCCGGCGGCATCGCGCACGATCTCAACAATATTTTTTCTCCCATCCTGATGTCCTGCCAGTTGCTGGAGATGAGTCCGGACGAGTCCGACCGCCATAAGTTGCAGGAGACAATCCTCGTCAACACCAAGCGCGCCGCCGACCTCGTCAAACAGATCCTGACGTTCGCACGCGGCACGAATGGACGCCGGCTGCCCATGCATCCGCACAACCTGATCGAGGAATTGCGGAAGATTTTGAACGAAACGCTGCCCAAATCCATCAAGCTTCAGGTCAATGTCACACCGCATGATGCGACCATCGCCGCCGACAACGTCCAGCTTCATCAGGTTCTGATGAACCTTTGCATCAACGCCCGCGACGCGATGCCTCGTGGCGGAACACTGATCATGGCTGTTGCCAACGTNNCCGCAAATTCGCGAGCGGATTTTTGAGCCATTCTTCACCACCAAGGAAATGGGCAGGGGAACCGGCTTGGGCCTTTCCACCGCCCTCGGAATTGTCAAAAGCCATGGCGGCTTGATCCATGTTTCCAGCGAAGTCCGTCAAGGCTCCTGCTTTCAGGTTTATTTGCCGGCCATGCTCGACAAACAGGAAGTCGTACTGCCAGTCCCGCTCAAAAGCGCTTCGCTGATCCGGGGAAACAATGAACTCATTCTTGTGGTGGATGATGAAGCGCCCGTCCGCAGCGTCGCCAAACAGATCCTGCAAATTTTTGGCTATCGCGTTGTCACCGCCAACGACGGCCAGGAGGCCATCGCATGTTATTTGGATCACAAGGATACCGCCCTCGTGCTGATGGACATGATGATGCCGGTTCTCGACGGTCCCGGCGCCATTGACGCCCTCGCTCAAATCAATCCGGATATCAAGATCATCGGCTCCAGCGGATTGACCTCCGAAACCCAGGTCAACAATCCCGTGGTCCGGGCGTTTCTCCGGAAACCTTACACCGCCGAGGACATGCTCAACGCCATCAGCGAGGTTCTTCATTCAAAAAATGCGGGTCATCCGGACGCTCGCTGAACCGCTTTGGATCCACCGCGCCGCCAATTTGCTATTCAAAGGAGCGGCCTTTTGCTAATTTTAATTTCAAAATGAGCACGCCTAACGAATCTGTTTCAAACCCGCCTGCCACGCCGTCCGACTTCATCCGCGACATCGTGGCCGCGCACGTTGCGGAAAGGAAATATCCTCAAATCCACACGCGCTTTCCGCCTGAGCCGAACGGTTATCTCCACATTGGCCACGCGAAAAGCATCTGCCTCAACTTCGGCATCGCGCGCGAGTTCGGCGGCGTCTGCAACCTNNAGGCATGACGCCCGAAACCATCGCCGAGGAAGGCAAACGCGACTTTTATCTGCCAGCCGTCACCCAATCCGCAATCCGCAATCCGCAATCCCAAACACTCGAGCCTTTTTACGCCAGCGATTACTTCGACCAGATTTACGACTACGCCGAGCAGTTGGTGGAAAAGGGAAGTGCGTTCGTCTGCGACCTGACGCCCGACCAGACTGACGAATACCGTCGCCTGGGCAAGGCTTCGCCGTTCCGCGACCGCAGCGTGGAGGAGAACTTGAATTTGTTCCAGCGCATGAAGGCCGGGGAATTTCCCGACGGCTCCCGCGTATTGCGCGCCAAGATTGTCGTTGACGCCGCCAACATCTGGATGCGCGACCCGCTGCTTTATCGCATCAAAAAAACCGACCATCATCATACCGGCGGCAAATGGTGCATCTACCCGATGTATGACTTCGCCCATTGCCTGAGCGACTACATCGCAGGCGTCACGCACAGCATCTGCACGCTCGAATTCGAGGTGCACCGCCCG
>PKZR01000454.1 GCA_003133815.1 Limisphaerales bacterium
ACAACTGGTCGCTCGTGCCGTTTCATTTCTGGTCGCTGACATTTTTCGCGCTTGGCTGCATCATCGGCAGCTTTCTGAACGTTTGCATCTACCGGATGCCGCTGGAATTGAGCATCGTCTCGCCGCCGTCGCACTGCCCTCATTGCAAGTATGCGATTCCTTTTTACCTGAACATCCCGCTGGTGACATGGCTCGCGCTGCGCGGCCGCTGCAAAAACTGCGGCGCGCCGATTTCACCGCGCTACTTCATCGTGGAACTGCTCACTGGCGTGGCCTTCCTCGGCTGCTGGCTGGAGTTCGGCGCGAAATCACCGGCGCTTGCGCTGGTCTATGCCGTATTTCTCGCGGGCTTGATCGCCGCCACGTTCATTGACTTCGAGCACTTCATCATTCCCGATGAAATCACCTTTGGTGGAATGGTCGCCGGCCTGGTCGCGTCGTTCTTTCTGCCGGTGCTGCATGATGCAAGGACGCTGGGCGAGGGGATGTTCCGCGGCGTCATCGGTATTGTCGTCGGTGCGGCGCTGGTCTATGCCGTCTTGCGGCTGGGGAAACTCCTGTTCGGACGGCAAAGGATAAAACTGCCGCCCGACACCACCATTGTCTTCACCGAAACGTGCCTCCATCTGCCGGGCAGGGAAATCAACTACGACGAATTGTTTTACCGGAAGTCGGACGCGATTGTTTTGCAGGCGCGGACGGCGGAGCTGGTTGACCGCGGTTACCAAAACGTCACCATCCGCCTTTCTCCGGCGTCGTTGAAGATTGGCGACGAGCAGACCAACCCCGACGACGTGCCGCATCTGGAGGCCGTGAGCGGGGAAATCATTTTGCCGCGCGAGGCGATGGGCCTGGGCGACGTGAAATTCATGGCGGCGATCGGCGCGTTCATCGGCTGGCAGGGCGTGATATTCTCGCTGGCGGTCAGCTCGTTCATCGGCGCGGCGGCCGGCGTGGTTTTGATCCTGATGCGCAAGCGCGCGTGGTCGTCGCGGATGCCTTACGGTCCCTACATCGCGCTCGCGGCGGTGATCTGGCTTTTCTACGGGAAGAAATTTGTGGCGGCGCTGTTCCCCTGATTGCAGGGCTTGCAACGCGGAATTGACGCTGCCAGATTTCCGGCGTGGTGTTTGTCAGGATTTGGCCGGTAAAATTGAATCCGCTTGGCCCAACTCCAATTTTACATAAGGATAAGCTTCCAGACCGGGCCTGTATGACAATAGCAAAAAGGCCTCGCTGATTTGTTTACAATGTCCGACGCTTTGACCATGAAGAATTGATTCGCAATCTGCTGACCTCACAAGCGGCTCATCTGTGAAGATTATGAGAACTATTTTTGAATAAGGGCCACCGTGATAGGCTTTGGCGTCTTTATCCCTGACAAGAACTTTCAATTTCGCAATTAATTCGTCTGGTGGCCATTCTTTAAAAACATGCACGCCTCGACGATTCATTTCTACGGTCTTTTGATCCACCAATTCAGTGACCTCAAAACCGACAAGCTCGCCGTCTTTCGTTTGGCCGACACAATCGGGGGGATCAATTTGATCCGATTTAACTTTTACAATCCCGTGCTGTTCGCCCTTCGCTTCCATTGCTTCGAGCAAGTCGCAAACGATACCTTTTTCCTTTGTTGCCTTGTTTGGCCAATCGAAAAATGAGGCGTAACCTTTCTGCTTGTTTAGAGCTGCCACGATTTTTGGCATGACATCGGCATCAAAATCTATTGGTGCAATTTTGTTTGAATCTTCTGTCATAAAATTAAACAAGCACTATTTTGCCCTTGTCGTCCATTCAAAAAATCTCGACGAAGGCGGAATTGACGCTTTCCAATTTCCTGCACACACTCTCCTCCATCATACCAGTCAGGTTTGCCGCAGGCTGAATCAGAATACCCGGATTATCTGTCATGTGCATAATCCCAGGTAAAATTGCCATTTTTTGCCATTTCAAGTCTAAAACCTTCAATTTCAGCCTGTTCCGTTAAATCCAGCGTTCAAGCGCGTTCCGGCAGCCCTCAAAAAACCCTGTTTTTTGACGATTTTGGCCCAAAATCCATCTTCTAAAATGATTTTAGAAGTTGCTAATTTCATTTTAGAAGTTGCTGAAACCGTTTAAGAAGACGCTTTTTCCATTTTAGAAGTCGCTGAAACCATTTCAGCAATCGCTGGTTTTAGTCCAGACAAGGCTGGAATGGTGTTGAGAGTCTGGTCAATCCGTTGCAGAACGGATGTGAATTCGTTCCGGCGGCTTTTACGCGTAAACTATTTTGAAACAATTCTTCAAATCGCGAAGTCGGTGTATTCCGGTTTCACGGCTTCGGTGGGCGGGAAAAGCATTCCTGCGGCGACGGTGGCGTTCGTGCCCTGCTCGATGAGGATGAATGAGCCGGTGAGCCGGTTGGTGGTGTAGCTGTCGAAGACAATCGGCCTGGCGGTCTTGATGCGGACGATGCCGATGTCGTTGACTGCGAGTGCGGCCGGGGCGGCTTCGGGTTCGAGGGTGTCGAAATTGATGCGGCTTTCCAGTTGTGTGACGACGGCCTGGACGGTCTGGGTGGCGTGCTTGAGGAAATATTTTTTGCCGGCCTGCAATGGGCGGATGTGCATCCAGCAAATCCGGGCGTGAAGGTCGGCGCTGCGTCCGGGAAGGTTGTCCAGGCCGACAATCATGTCGCCGCGGCTGATGTCAATGTCGTGCGCGAGGCAGAGTGTGACGGACTGCGGGCAGAAGGCCTCGGGCAGCGAGCCGTCGTAGGTCCAGATTTCCTTGACGGTGGTCTTGATGCCGATGGGCAGGACGACGACTTCCTGGTTGGCGCGGATGATGCCGCTGGCGAGCTGGCCGCTCAGCCCGCGGAAGTCGTGGAGCTGTTTGTCGGTGGGATCGTTCGGGCGGTTGACCCATTGGACGGGGAACCGGAGCGCGCTGAGATTCCAGTCGCTGGCGATGTGGACGGTTTCGAGGTGGTTCAGCAGGGTGGGGCCTTCATACCACGGCGTTTTTTTGGAGGCGTCCACGACGTTGTCGCCTTCGAGGGCGCTGATGGGGATGAATTTCACGTCGCGAAAGACGTCGAGCTTGGGCAGAAACGCTTCGATCTCGTCGCGGATATCCTGGTAACGCTCCTCGCTCCAGTCCACCAGATCCATTTTGTTGACGGCAATGATGAGGTGTGGAATGCCGAGTAGCGCGGCGATGTAAGTGTGTCGGCGTGTCTGTTCGATGACGCCGGCGCGGGCGTCCACGAGGACGATGGAAAGGTTTGCGGTGCTTGCGCCGGTGACCATGTTCCGCGTGTATTGGACATGGCCCGGCGTGTCGGCGACGATGAACTTGCGTTTGGGCGTGGCGAAGTAGCGGTAGGCGACATCAATCGTGATGCCCTGCTCGCGTTCGGCGCGCAGGCCGTCGGTGAGATTCGCCAAATTAATTTGGCCGCCACCGGTGATGTCGGCGGAGCGTTCGAGCGCCTCAATCTGGTCTTCCATCAGGTTCTTGGAATCGTAAAGGAGCCTGCCGATGAGCGTGGATTTGCCGTCGTCAACACTGCCGCAGGTGTTGAAGCGCAAAAGTTCGATTGGGTGAGCGCTCCGCGCGGCAGATGGCAGATTGGAGATGGGAGTTGGGGAACTCATTAAAATTGGAGATGGCAGTTAGGGTTGTGTAACTCGCGCGCGGGTTGAGCGGATTAGGCCGGAAACAAGTCGGCCAGTTTGGGCGACAAGTCCGAGTAGCGTTTTGTGGTCCTGTTCTGAAATGTAATTTGCATCAAGCATGACGTAGGATAGCGAACGCACCTCGCCACAGGAAGCACGCGCTACATTGTAAAATTGAAGTTTCTCGCCGGGATGAACACGCTCAAAACCTTCGGCGATGTTGGTCATGGCCGAAACTGCCGCGCGCTGAACCTGGTCGCGCAGACCAAAGTCAAGAGCCGCTGGCTTGCGCCGAAAGAAAGCATAAACTGCCCGGACAAGTTCCCTTGCCGTGCGCCAAGCTTCAAGCTGCTCAAAATTGTCAATCCTATCTGCCATCTCCCATCTCCTATCTGCTTAAAAATATCCGGCTTTCTTGCGGTCTTCCATGGCGGCTTCGCTGGCCTTGTCGTCGGCGCGGGAGCCTCGTTCGGTGACGCGGGCGGCTGCGACTTCGGCGATGATGTCGTCCACGCTGTCGGCGGGAGATTCAATCATGCCTGTGCTGATCATGTCGGCAATGGTGCGGACGCGGACGATCAATTTCTTGACCGGCTCGTTTGGTTTCGGCCTCGCTCCGGCGTAAGGATCGGGTTTGGTCGTGTCCGTGTGCGCCGGTGGGACTGGAATCCATTGTCCGCCGCGTCTGAAGCATTCGCGNNCGGATTGACCTTGGCGTTGTAAAGATTCCAGATCTCGGGCCGCTGGTTTTTAGGATCCCACTGGCCGAAGCCGTCGCGGAAGCTGAAGAAACGTTCCTTGGCGCGGGCCTTTTCCTCGTCGCGCCGCGCGCCGCCGATGGCGCAGTCGAATTGGAATTCCTCGATGGCGGAGAGGAGGACGGGGATTTGAAGCTGGTTGCGGCTGATCTGACCGGAGACCGGCTGCGCGATGCCCTTTTTGAAGGCTTCGTCCACCGTGCGGACGATGAGCTTGGCGCCAAGCTCCTTGGCGCGGCGGTCGCGGAACTCGATGAGTTCTGGAAATTCGTGGCCGGTCTCGATGTTGAGGAACGGCATGGGAATGTCCGAGGGGCGAAAGGCTTTTTCCGCGAGGCGCAGGAGGCAGATGGAATCCTTGCCGCCGGAAAAGAGCAGGGCGGGGCGCTCGAACTCGGCGGCGACCTCTCGCATGATATGGATCGCTTCCGTTTCGAGATGCTGCAAATGATCGAGATGATATGAACTCATCGGAAAGTTATTTTAACCACAGATGGACACATATGGACACAGATAATTTATGCATCCGTGGTTGATTAAAGTTTAGATGCCCGCGCCGCCTTCGACGGCCTTGCCGCCCCAGCTCGCGTGCAGGCCGCATTCGCGCTTGTCATCGGCCTTGGCCGGATCGAAGTAATCCCACTCGTTTGGGAGGCTGTGCTGGGCGAGATATTTTTCCATGTCGGCGTCACTGCAATAAAACAAAGGGCTGACCTTGAGTGAATTGAAATTCTTGTCGTCGCTGACGATGTCGAGTTCCGCGCGGTTGGGATTCTGGACCTTGCGCAACGCGGTGATCCAAACAAACGGCGCGAGCTCCTTCATGCCGCGCTGAAAAGGTTCGAGCTTCATCAGCGTGCTGAATTCCTTCAAACCGGCCTCGTCTTCGGTGGACGGGATCTCGCCGTAAATCGCATCGCGGTGCGCAGCGGAAATTTTTGGCAGGAACGGCTTGAGATTCAGTTTGAGCGATTGCTTCAACTGCTCGGCGTGCTTGTAAGTGGCCGGGCGGTTGTAACCGTGGTCAACCCAGAGGACCGGGATGTCCTGCTGCACCTGAACGCACAAATGCAAAATGGCCGCTTCGTAAGGACGAAAGTTTGTCGAGACAATCGCGCGGCCCCTGGCTTGTGCCACGGCCCATTTCACGATTTCCAGCGGCGATTTGGAACGCAGTTCGGCGTTCGCCTGCGAAATTTGTTCTGGAGTCATTTCAAAAATTGTTCAAGGCAGATTGTCCAGATCGGCGAGGTCTTTGTTCCGTCCGCTGGCGCGTTTGTTAGTTTTCAAATCCGTCAGGCAAATCATTTTCACCGGCTCACCATCAATTGTTGTTTCGACGCGGCGCGGATACGCCTGCGAAAATTCCAGTCCGCTGATGTGTTTGAACACTTCGATCTTGTTCGGCACGCCGCCAAGGAACAACGATTCATTGTTCTCCAAAAACTTTTTGTCCAGTCCAGCCAGGTGCTCGCCAAAGAACCGGCGCACGGCTTCAAGCAGCCGTTCGAAATTCTCGTCCGAAACTGCGATCCAAAAGTCAATGTCCTCCGTGAAGCGATGGTAGCCATAATGATTCACGGCATAACCGCCCACCAGAAGATATTCAACTCCGGCGCGGTTCAGGCACGCCAAAAACTCGCGGAATTCGGGCGTTAATTGTCGCTTCGCCATAATTTGCAATCCTTAGATCTTCCAGTGCCTCCATCCGTTCATTCGGCGTGCGCGACCGCCAGTAGGCGCGCAATTCGGAGTCCGACTCGGCAAAAGACTGGTAGGCGCCGAACGTCCTATAGAATTCATGTCGCGGGGCGGATTTCATTCAACTATTACAAGTAAATTTTACCAGAGCCGTAATTAATTTGCAGCAAGCGACTGCCCGTTCAAAAAGACCCGGTCGCACCAGTCGCCGAAACGTTCGCCGGGCTGGCGTTCCTTGACGTAGCGCACGAGCACAGGGCGCAGTTCGGTTTCGAGTTCGGCTTCCTTGATGACGTCTTTCCACACCCGGTTCAGGCGCGTGCCAGCGGCGTTGCCGCCGAGCCAGACCTGATAACGTCCGGGTGCCTTGCCGACGAACGCGAGTTCCGCCATGTAAGGCCGCGCGCAGCCGTTCGGGCAGCCGGTCGAGCGGATGATGATCTCCTCGTTGCTGAGGCCGACCTCGTCGCAAAGTTTTTCGATGCGGTCAATCATGCCGGGCAACATGCGTTCCGATTCCGCGAGTCCGAGGCCGCACGTAGGCAGCGAAGGGCAGGCCATCGCGGCGGCGTGAAGGACGCGCGCCTGATTTTCCGTCTTCACGCCGTGTGAACCGAGCAAGGCGGTGATGGCGGCTTTGTCCGCGTCGCTGGCGTTGGCGAGAATCACGTTTTGATTCGCGCTCAAACGGAATTCGATGTTCGGAAATTTCTCGGCGACGTCGCGCAATGCAATTTTCTGATTGTTCTTCACGCGGCCGGTCTCGACGAACATGCCGAGAAACCATTTTCCATCGGTGGCCTTGTGCCAGCCGAGGAGGTCGGCGGTGGTCGTGAACTTGCAAGGCTTGGCCGGCGCGAGCGTGATGCCGGCGCGAGCGTTCACTTCGTCCTGCATGAATTTCACGCCGCGTTCGGCCACGACGTATTTGAGGCGCGCATGCTTGCGGTCGGTCCGGTCGCCGAAATCGCGGTGAATTGTCAGCACGGCCTTGGCCACCTCCACGAGTTTGTCCGGGGTGAAAAAGCCGATGACATCCGCGAGGCGCGGATACGTCTGTGTGTTGCCGTGGCTGCGACCCATGCCGCCACCGACGGCAATGTTGTAGCCGACAAGCTGGTCGTTCTCCACGATGGCGATAAAGCCGAGGCAGTTGGTGAAAATGTCCATGTCGTTCACCGGCGGAATGACAAAGCCGATCTTGAACTTGCGCGGCAGATAAGTTTTGCCATAAAGCGGGTCCACGAAATTTTTATTTTCCGCCGCCTCGTTGTCGAGCTGCACGCCGTCAATCCAGATGGAATGATACGCGGGCGTCTTGGGCGCGAGCGCCAGCGCCACCTTGTGCGCGTCGGCGATGACCTGTTCACGCGCCTTGGTGTATGCGGGCGTCGGCGCGGCCATGACATTGCGGTTCACGTCACCGCAGGCGGCGAGCGTGGAGAGCAGGCACTCGTTGATTTTTGCAACAAGCGGTCGCAAACCGGACATCACGATGCCGTGAAACTGGATGCTCTGGCGCGTGGTGATGCGCAGCGTGTTGTTGCCGTATTGCGTCGAGAGGTCGTCGAACACGCACCATTGCTTAGCGGTCATCACACCGCCGGGGATGCGCCCGCGCACCATCATGATATATTTCTTGCCAGTCTTGCGCAGGTCGCGGTCGTCCTGTTGATACGAGCCGTGAAATTTCAGGAACTGATTGTCGTCCTCGGAGAAATGGTCGTTGGCCGGATCGTTGAACGTCGTGGCAATCGTGCCGGCCAAGGTCGGGATGGCTGCCTTGATTTCTTCGTTATGCGTTAATTTAGATTTTGCGTCATCGCTCATAGGCGAATTATTACTTTAACCGGAAGCGGCGGATTATTCAAGTCAAGTTGCCGGGACAAAACGTTGTAGCCATAATGTCGCGCCGAACAAAACCAGAAAGGCTGTGCTCAATTCAAACGGACATTGCGGTGCGACGGCCAGCCAGTCCACAAAAACGATGCCCGCAAGCAGGCCGGACACGATTCTTCCCACATTGACTTCGCCGCCGAAAAAGATTGTCCGTGCGCAACGCGCGACCCACATCGCAAAAATGAATGCCATGAACAATGCCGCCTTTCGCGCCTCACCGGCGTTCATCAGTATCGCCAGAAAAATGGGCGCGGCCAGCAGCAGCAGCGGCCAGTATGGAACCGGTCCGCGGAAACTTTCCCGCCGCGCGACGTAGCTCAAGCCCACGATGTAAAATGCCAGCGCAACCCCGCACCAGATTGAATTTCCGTTCAAACCGTTTGCGGCGGTTGTTCCGGCGATGACATAGACCCAGAACCGGCACAAGCCCATGAGCCATGGCGACGCGGTGATCGCCTTGTGCGCCGCGTCATAGATCAAAATGCAGATGGCGAGGATGACCGCGAGCGCCCCGGCGGCTTTTCCGCAAAAAATCAAAAGCAAAATCCCCAACGCCAGCCATGCCCAGCCGAAAGCCCAGACAGTGTCCGCAGAAATCTGGCCGGACGGGATGGGCCGTGTTGCGCGGCGCTGACGGTCAAAGTCTGCGTCGAACGCGTCGTTCAGGAACATTCCGCCGATGTAAAGTGCGCTGATGCCGGGCAAAAGCAGCGTCAGTTTCCAGCCATTTCCGCCGCCGGACAGCCACCAGCCAGCGAGGCAGTTTGACCAGACAGTCGGCAGGTTCGACACGCGGCCCAGGACGAGCAGCGTGCGGAATCGTCCGGCGAAACTATGATTCATCGCGTAAAGGAAAACAGAAATGGCGGTGTCTGAAAAGATTGAAACTCTGGAATTGTTGTCATCCGGTGTTTCACGGGCTGTTGACGGGTTGTTCATCTGCCGGGAACCAGCGATTGCTAAAAAGGTTTCAGCGATTCCTGAAATGGAAAAAGCGTTCGCTAAACCGATTTTAGCGATTCCTGAATTGGAAAAAGCGTTCGCTAAACCGATTTCAGCGACTTCTAAAATG
>PKZR01000122.1 GCA_003133815.1 Limisphaerales bacterium
CTTTTTGAATCGCTCGCAGCATTGGCTCTTTTTGTCATCGTGGTGCTGTCCTGGCTGATTCCGCACGAACGCGCCGCGCTCACGTTCACCGAGGCCGAGGTGTCATTCCTGTTCCCTGCGCCTGTGACGCGGCGCACACTGATTCATTTCAAGCTCATTCGCTCGCAGTTGCGGATTCTTTTTAGCGCGCTGCTGCTCACTTTTTTTTCGCGGCGTTTCGGCGGCAATGTCTGGATTCACGCATTCGGCTGGTGGTTGATACTCTCGACGATGAACCTCCATTTTCTCGGCGCGTCGTTTACGCGAACGCTGCTGCTGGATCACGGCATTTCAAACCGGCTCCGGCGGCTGCTGGTTTTCGCGCTGGTCGCCGGCCTCGCCACCCTGGTCTGGCTCTGGGCAAAAGCAACTTTGCCAACGGTGACTTCCGCCGATACCGCTGACTTCAATTCAATCTTGCATTACACGCAACAAGTTCTCAACACCGGGCCTGCCTTGTGTCTGCTTTATCCGTTTCATTTGCTGGTGCGTCCGTTTTTCGCGCCGGATGCGGCGACATTGTTGGCCGCGCTTGCCCCGGCACTGCTTCTATTTTTCCTGCATTACATCTGGGTGGTTGGTTCCGATGTGGCCTTTGAGGAAGCCTCGCTGGAAGCCTCTCAAAAACTGGCCGTGCGCATCGCCGCAGTCCGCGCGGGCAACTGGCAGGCGGCCCGGAAAAACCATAAAGCCAGACGCGCATGGTTCAAACTCGCGCCCAAAGGTCCGGCGGCAACAGCGCTGCTTTGGAAAAACCTCATCGGCGTCGGCCAGATTTTTTCCGCGCGGCTGTGGATTATTCTCATCGTGGTGATTGTAATGGTTTTCGCCGGTTTTGGAGGTTCCACACGTGCGGAAAATATATCCACGATGGCGGGAATCATCATCGCCATTCTTCTGGGCTACTCGCTGCTGATCGGCCCGCAATTGCTGCGGCTGGATTTTCGCCACGACCTGCCGATGGCGGACATCCTGAAAACATTTCCGCTGCGCGGTTGGCAGATCGCGCTCGGCGAAATCCTCGCGCCCGTGACCGTGCTGGCCGGATTTCAATGGTTGCTGTTGCTGGTCGGCTTTGGACTTGTTTTATTTTTGCCTGACAAGCATGAGTCCGAGATGCTGGCCATCGGCATCAGCGCGGCAGTCCTTTTGCCGGTTCTGGATTTTTTAATGCTGCTCATCCCAAATGCCGCCGTGCTGTTGTTTCCATCTTGGATTCCGTCCGGCAAGGACAGCCCGCGCGGCATCGAAGCCACCGGCCAGCGCCTGATTTTTGCCGTTGGCCAGTTGCTCGTACTGGTGCTGGCGCTTGTGCCCGCCGCACTCGCGTTTGCGGCAGTATATTTTCTTCTGAAACTGGCTCTTGGTCCCTTCATGCCAGTGCCGTTTGCATCGCTGGCGGCTGCCATCATCGTGGCGGCGGAAGCCGGCTTTGGCGTGATGCTGCTCGGCAGATTATTCGACCGGTTTGACGTGACGGAAGAACCGGCAAGTTGAAGAAAATGCCGCCGTTCCGCGCTTGCATGAAATCAAAATTCGCATCTATACTCATGTTCTAAATTTTATCTTATGAGCAAAACACCCATTCGCGTGGCAATCACCGGCGCTGCCGGCCAAATCGGATATTCACTCCTGTTCCGCATCGCCTCCGGAGCGGCGTTCGGCCCGGACCAGCCCGTCATCCTGCACCTCATCGAGGTGCCCGATGAAAAAGCCATGGCCGCGCTCGGCGGCGTCTGCATGGAACTCGACGACTGCGCCTTTCCTCTCCTCAAGGGAATTGTCCCGACATCGAATCTCGACGAAGGTTTCAAGGGCGTGAACTGGGCGNNGTGCCGAAAGAGAGATTTTTCGCGATGACAGCACTCGACGAAAATCGCGCCAAGTCGCAACTCGCGCAAAAAGCCAGCGTGGACGTCACCGCCGTCACCAACCTCGCCATTTGGGGCAATCACAGCGCCACGATGTTTCCCGATTTCTTCAACGCAAAAATCAATGTTCGTCCCGTGCCCGACGTCATCAGCCACCGCGAATGGCTGGAAAAGGATTTCATCGCCACCGTGCAACAGCGCGGCGCGGCCATCATCAAGGCGCGCGGTTTGAGCAGCGCCGCCAGCGCCGCGAATGCCGCCGTGAACACCGTCTATAAGCTCACGCATCCGACGCCGGCCGGCGACTGGTTCAGTGTGGCCGTTCATTCCGACGGCAGCTACGGCATCGAAAAGGGGTTGATCTTCAGTTACCCGATTCGCAGCAACGGCCAGGATTTTGAAATCGTCCAGAACGTTCCGCTCAACGACTTCAGCAAGGCGAAAATCGCCGCGACCGAAGCCGAGCTCAAGGAAGAGAAGTCGCTCGTCGCAGATTTGATCAAGAAATAATGAAAAGTCGTCCGTGCATCGGATCGACTGGCGAACTCGCCTTCAAAACCGAGGCGAAACACGCCGTCGAATTCGCGGGCAACGGAATGCCCGCCGTGCTTTCCACGCCGAACCTCGTCGGCTTTCTCGAACGCACCGCGCGCGAAACCATCTCCGCCTGCCTTGAAAACACCGAACGCTCCGTCGGCATAGAGCTTGATTTGAAACATCTCGCGCCGACGCCGATTGGCCAGACGGTTCATTGCACCGCGCGAGTAATTCACACCGAAGATCGCCAGGTCACGTTTCAACTTGAAGCGCGTGACTCCCGAGAAATCATTTGTCGCGGCCTGCACAAGCGCGCCGTCATCAACCTGGAAAAATTTTCCAGGCGCGTTCTGGAAAAATCGGCTTGAACGGCGGCGATTGCCAGCCGCCGGACTTCTGGCTAACCTCGCCCGCGTATGGCTTTTGATTCCTTCCGCGATTTCGTCAACGCCCTCGACCATGCGGGCGAACTCAAACGCATTTCCCAGCCCGTCGCCACCGAACTCGANNGCGAACGAACTCGGCGCGCTGATGAAAGCCAAGCCGCCGACCAGTTTCAAGGAAACCATCAAGCTGCTCTCGCTCGCGCTGGATTTGCGCCATGCGAAACCCAAGACGGTGAAAAGTGGTTCGTGCAAGGATGTCATCCAAAAGTTTGACGCGCCTGCTTCCGCAAAAAGCTGGCCGCCCGCGCCGGATTGGCAGAAGGGCACCTCACCCACGCCGCCAACGCTCCTCAATTTCCCCATCTTGAAATGCTGGCCTTTGGACGGCGGACGTTTCATCACGTTGCCGTGTGTGGTCACGCGCGACCCGGACACGGGTGAGCGCAATCTCGGCATGTATCGTATCCAGATTTACGACGACAAAACCACCGGCATGCACTGGCAATTGCAGAAGGTTGGCGCGCGCCATGGCCGTCGCTATTACGAAAAGGGCGAGCGGATGCCCGTCGCCATTTTCATCGGCGGCGACCCGATGTTTCCCTTTGCCGCCACCGCGCCGCTGCCGGACGGACTGGATGAATTTCTNNCCCGCCAACGCCGATTTCGTCATCGAAGGTTACATTGACCCGACCGAGCCGTTGCGCGAGGAAGGGCCGTTCGGCGATCACACCGGCTATTACACGTTGCCCGAGCCGTATCCGGTGTTTCATGTCACGGCCATCACGCATCGCAAGGACGCGGTGTATCCGGCGACGATTGTCGGCATTCCGCCGATGGAGGATTTTTACATCGGCGGCGCGAGCGTGAAATTATTCCTGCCGATCTTCAAGATGAATTTCCCCGAGATCGTGGACATCGCGCTGCCGGCGGAAGGTGTGTTTCACAACCTCGTGTTCGTCAGCATCAAGAAGACCTACCCGATGCAGGCCTACAAAATCATGCACGGCCTCTGGGGCATGGGGCAGATGATGTTCACGAAATACATCGTGGTGGTGGACGCCGATGTGAACGTCCACAACACCAGCGAAGTGCTGTTCCATCTCACGGCCAACACCGATCCGCAGCGCGACAGCATCTTCACCAAAGGCCCGTCCGACGTGCTCGACCACGCGACGAGCGAAATCGCCAGCGGCAGCAAGCTGGGCATTGACGC
>PKZR01000016.1 GCA_003133815.1 Limisphaerales bacterium
TTTACTACGCTGGACGACGAATGCCCAGATGATGAGTGCCAAATCCTGCCGTCAGAATATAAATGGATTGAAAATAATCACCCAACAGTAATAGCGTTTTCCCGCGCAAGGATTTGGGATGCAGAAAAGATTAAATCATGTTTGGTGAGCGGAACTCTTAAAAAGCCGCGATTTGGAGATGTTCCTAAATCAACAGTCAGTAAAGTTCTAAAAATTGCCCAGAAATCACGAGAGTTAAACAGCGACCTTAAAAAATTTCTGTAATTCTTTCGATTTCCAGATTCAAATTAAGGCACTACCGGAACAGGTGGCTGCCTGCAAAGACCGGCCCGGACAGCCGCTGTAACCGTTGCCGCCGCACCGCCAGCAAAGCGAGAAAAAATCAGACGTCCTCTATGGCGACAGGATAACCCGATAAAATTGGTTTGGAGCATTGCCCGTCGGCAGGGAAACGTTGATGACATTGTTGGTGGCGAGGATGGGACTGCCCAGGTTGGTCCACCCGGAACTGCTGAGATTGGTTGTTGATTGGATTTGATAGGAGACATTCAAGAATGCGCTCCAACTGAAGGCGAAATCACCACCGGAAACCGAGGCGGAATTTAGAACCGGCCCGGGAACGGTCTGCACGGTCACGTCATCCAAGCCGAACGCACCCGGGTCGTTGTTGAAATCAAATTCCAGCTTTGTGCTGGCGGCGATGGCCGGAACGACGTATTGCAGGTTGGTCCAGCCGAAAGCGGCCAGGTTGGTTCGGGCATAGATCTTCAAGTTGTTCCATTTCGCGATAAACTGGTTGTTGGTAGTCACGCCTGTGATGTCGGGAACGCAGGTCAACGAGAAGGACACAAGGTATTTTTGATTGGCTGTGGTGGCCATGGACTGCGAGAGTGAACCGACCGCCGGGTAACCATTCCAAGCCCACTCCCCAAGGTAGGCGCCATAAAGCCCCGAACGAATAAACTGCCCGTCGGGCTGTCCAGGCAATGCTTCAGTTCCAGCCACGTCCACATCATCGGCGGACAAGGCAAAAACAAGCTCACTGCTGCCGGCCAAAATCCAATTGGTAAGGTCACCGGTTTCAAATCCGCCATTGCCCGCATAGAGGTCAAACTGGCGGTTTTGGGTCGTCCCGGCGGTGAGATTGTTCAAGACGATGTTGCCACTGGCATGGTTGATCAAAAAGTTATTTGCGGCCGGGTTGAGGCTGATCGTGACAGTGGTGCTGGCGCCAGCATTCAAATTGCCGGTGGCGGAAGAAACCGTGAGCCAACTGGAAGTGTTGATGAGGCTCCAGTTCAATGACGTTAAGCCGGCGTTCTTCAGCGTGTAAGTCTGTGAAGTCACAGAGAATGGCCCGCCACCAGGGCCGAAGGCAGTGAAGCCCAGCGGCGGCGTGATGCTCAGATTATCCAACGGTGGCGACAGTAGCGCCGGGATGAGATTGTTGCCGTTGGGCGTGCCCAGGCCGGTGCATAGGTCATAGCCGGCCGTCGCCCAGAATTTGGTTGGACTGGCGCTGTTGGTGTTGCCGCCTGTTGTGATGTCCTGAAAACAGGACAGGTAATTGGCGCTTTTGGCAATGGCGTAAAGTGCTGGGTTGGCGAAGCCGACTGAAGGCTGGCCGTTGGCGGCAGCCTGCTGGTTCGCCAGCGCCACCAAACCCGCCCAGAGCGGGGCGGCCAGACTGGTGCCCACCTCCGGCATGGGAAATGAGAGTCCGATAGCATCGTTGCCCCAGAAGACAGTTATGTTATTGGCCACAATGGAGACGTCTGGCGAGTTGCGCATGGTGGTGGAGCCTTGGTTGGCCGTCATGCTGATGCCCTGCTGCCACGAAGGAATTGGATAGGCAAGACTCACGCCGCCCCCGGTCGCATACTCAGGAGTGATATCGCTCATCCCATCGTTGCTGGCAGGCGTCAGCCAGGCGGTTTCCGCCATCCATGCGCCGGAAGCAGAGGACGTCGTCAACGTTGTGCCGCCCACAACCGTGATGTAGGGATCGTCTGCCGGCTCGTCAACGGGTCCCGAATAAGCCCCGAAGTCGCCGCTGGACAGGAAAAAACTCTGACCTTGAGCGGCAAACTGTTGGAATATCTGCACCGTCGAAAGATTAATGTCGAACCCGTAGGAGCAGCTCAGTTGCTTGGCCAGATTGTCCGTGGCCATTCGATTCAGCACGTCGTTTATTTGGGCGGTCGTGGTTGCATCCTGGACATAATTTGTCCCCAAGGGCGGCAAATCCTGCGGCGTAGGTCCTTCATAGACCAGCACGCTGCTCAAACCCGGTGCCATTGAAATGGCCATTTCTATATCCGCCGCAACCTCCACGCCATAATCCAAGTAGCCAGTAGGGTTGCCCGAGTCATCAAAGTAAGTGGCGTCCGCACTATCACCTGGACCGCCGTCAACCAGAACAGGTGTCACGGTGACGTAGGGGATGCCGGCATCGTCTTCGTAATCCGTGATGTCCTGCGGGTTGAAACCAAACAGTTCAAAAAGCCCGACTGTCTGGCCGGTGCCATCCAGCGAAACGCCGGGGGCGTAGGCGTTGCGGAAATCATAGCCTTCGAATGGGCCGGTGTTTCCGCCGCCACCACCGCCGCCGCCGCCTGACCCGCCGCCTCCCAATGGCCGTACCCTCGGCAAAGAGGATATGTCTGCCGGGTGTATATGCGGACGCGGCCTCACATAATTATCCAGACCGCTGATGGCCAGCACCGGTGTCTTCAGGTCCAAGGTCGGCTCAACATCCGGCGCAAAAAAAATACGGTTCTCTTTTGGATGCTGGAATGTCTGCAGGTGGACGTGAAATGCATTTTCGATGTCCTTCACCGAACCGCTCACCTGCACCAGCGTACGGTTCGAGTGCGTGTGGATGACCGTCAAATGATGGGCATTGGCGAAATCCATCACCGCTTGATAATCCTCCACGCTCGGGGCGAACGAAGCCGTGAACTCGTCCGGTTTTAAAAAATGGCGGAAGTTTGGGCTGGCTGGATTATAAATGTTCTCAAGAAGGTTCGTGAGCTGCTCACGGTTGCGCAAGGGCAGACCAATGGCCACTTGCAGACGGTAATTGGCGTCGAGCCGGCCCAGCGCGGTAAGTTGCCTGGTGATCTTGGGCACATGGCCGCTGAGAACCTGCGTTGCCACGGCCCCGGAGACCGGTGCGGCTAAAACCGCCGACGCCCACAATAACGCCGCCGCAACCAAGTTTTGTGCTTTCATCTTCATGGCAAAACTTGACCGCCAAACGGCAAAAATTCGATACAGGGCGGGAACGCGCCGATAAATGTTCCGGGTCATTAGTGAACTTTAAGCGCATATCGGAAGCGATTCAACCGGAATCATGCACCTCACAAGCCTGGTCTTTGCTTTATCCGCAGATGCCGCCGATGATCTGTGTCAACGAATCGCAGGAAACGACTTGAGGCGTTTCATTTCAAATGCGGAATGCGGAATTTTAATTGCGGAATTAAAAGAATGAGACTCGTCAATTTGTTTCCTACAAGACCATTTGGCCGTCGCAACGCGACGGGACGAAGGATGAACCGGTGGCCGACGACAAAGACTGGCATGCCGCAAGAAGCTGGGGATGCGGACAAACCGGATTGTCTTGCGATCGCTTCAATGACACATTGAACCGGCCTAATTCGGAAAAAGTGGCAAATTTGGACGAAAACAACCTGAGAAACAGGTAAAATCAGCCGTTTATATATTTCATGGAATTTGCAGCAGGTAAAATCCCTGCGGCCAGCTTGGGTTTATCGGATTGGTGAAATTAAAATTACCGCCCGCATCAAATTGATTGGTCAGCAACCGCGTCCAGTTGGAAATCGGGATGGCTAGGTTGGTTGAACCCAGCAGATAATAGTTGGCATAGCCCACGCCGGAATTGCCGTTGAAAATCAGGCCGCCGTTGAAAATTATTGGCGATCCGAACACCGGATGCGGCGTGACCACAACGGACAGGGTGCCATTGGTATTCAGCGCGCTCGTGTTCCAGGCCAGACCCGCAGACAATGGCGGTAATTGCACACTTGAAAATGCGCCGCTATAGCTACCAGCATTGAACAGCTTAAATCTGTCGCCGAACGCCGGTGCCGAGGCGCTGATGTTCGTCACGATCAAGGTTCCACCATTGGTTAGCGCGCCGAAAATTTTTGCCACGTCGTTCGTCGTCGGTGATTTGCTGATTTCAAAAAAACTTGTGCTGCCCGCCGCGAGCGTGAGCGAACCCCCAAACGTCAGCGTGCTCAACGAACCGCCGGGTGACAGCGTGCCGCCCGCCTGAATTGTCGCCGCACCGTTGATCACGCCGGTGCCGCCAAGTTGGCCGCCCGCACCGACGGACACTGTGCTGCCCGCCGCCAACGAACCGTTGACCTGCAAAAATCCATTGGTCACGGTGGTCGCGCCGGTGTAGGTATTCGCTGTGTTCAAAGTGAGCATGCCGCCGGTCAGGTTGACTGACAACTGGCCGCTGCCGTCGCTGAGCGCCGTGGTGGTCACTTGCATATTTCCCGGACCGGAAAACGTGAGCGTTTGCGGGCCGCCGCCGGAATTGATGCCGCCGCTGATCGTCAACGCATTGCCACCGGTGTTGGCCGTCTGCGAAACCGTCAAGGGTTCGTTGAGCGTTATGGCACCGGCGAACGTTGCGTTGTTGTCCGTGCTGCCGCCAATCGTGTAAGTGCCGGAAGTCGCCTGGGCGGCAACCGTAACCGGGCGACTCACGGTGAACGCGCCGCCAATCATCAGCGACGGACTGGCATTGCCGGAGGTTGTGGCGGTATTGCCCAGCGTGATGGCCGTGGTGGATTTGCCAAAAGCACCGTTCGCATTGTTCGGGGCATCCGCGCCCGCCACCAAGGTTCCCGCGCTGACCGTCGTGGTGCCGGAGTAGAGATTGACAGAATTCAACCGCATCGTGCCAGCGCCGGCCTTGAGCAAATTATCCGAACCGCCGCTGGTCAAGTTGGCCGCGTCGCCCAAAGGTGACGAGACGATCAAATCCGGTGAATCACCGGTTTGCGCAACGGTGAAGGTTCTGGTGCCGGCGGCATTGATGGTCAGGTTGATGTTGTTGCCGGTCGCGCTGGTGCTGGTCGAAATGATGGTCGAATGGCTGCTGCCGCCGACCGTCACATCTCCGTTCAAGTAATAGGTTCCGTAATAGATATGCGAGCCGCCGGAGGATGCGGTCGCCGACATCGTGCCGCCGTTGAGCGTGATCGCGCCAACGGGTGTATTGCCGTAGTTCAATTGCAGCGTGCCACCCTGATTGATGATGAATCCAATCGCAATCGTGGTGCTGACTGAATTGCCAAGGAAATTTCCACTCACCGAATTGGCATTGAAGGCAAGCGTGCCGCCGTTATTAATCGTAACCGTCCGTCCGGCAGTTTGGGGATTGCCCAAACCGCTGGCGGTGATATTCGGACTGGAAAGCCCATAGCTATCCGCCAAAGTTCCATTATTGACCACAATATTGCCGGTGAAAGTATTTGCCGCCGTCAATGTCAGCGTGCCCGTGCCGGATTTCGTCAGGCCACCCGTCCCGGCGATGGCGCTGCCGCCAATGCTGTAATTGTTCAACGTGTTGCTCACCACCATCGCCCCGGGCGTTCTCGTCGCGGAGGCGCTCACCGTTATATTGCCCGAAGCTGAATCGTCAAACTGAACTGTCACCCCGTCATGATACGTTGTCGCCACGCCGTTCGTCACCCAATTCGCCGTCGTGGTGTCCCATGTGCCGTTCACCGACCCAGACCAGATTGTGTTGGTCGCGCTCGTCACCACCGCCGCCCCAGGAAAAAATTCCAGCTCGGAGACATTGCAAAATCCGCCGGCGGGGGACATATAACGCACATAGTGGAAGGCCGTGGTGTTGGTGACGCTTTGCAACATCACCACGCCTTGCGCCGGCGCGCTGCTGATCGTGAACAGGTTTGTCGCGTCGCTAAAATCAGGCTGGTTCGCGCCCTGAAAAATTCCGCCCACCATCCGGCTCGAATAACTTGAGCCGCCGCTGTCAACGCGCGGACAATAACCGACCTGCACAATGTT
>PKZR01000147.1 GCA_003133815.1 Limisphaerales bacterium
ACCGGCGGTTGTGTGACCGTTCCAGTAAAGCGCGAGTAAGGCATGGATTGCGCGGACGGCGTGACGCCGGGAACCCACGCCGGACTGCCTTGTGAAGTAATGGTGACGCTGGCGCTGGTCAATCCCGGCGACGTCGCCTGAATCACTGATGTGCCAGAGTAGTAAGTGCGAAATTCAATCGCCGCCATGCCAGCCAGCATGACGATGTCCGACGCCTGGCCGCTGCCGGACGGCGTGAACGTGATGTTCGTTCCTGTCGGAAACTGGCCCGGCCCGGAAATTACCGTCAGTGTCACCGGCACATTGTTGCTGGTGGGATTGCCGGACGAATCGAGCAGTGTCACGATCAACTGCGCGTCCTGCGTGCCGTCTACTGCCGTAAAATTGGTCGCGTCCGTTGTGAGTTGGATCCGGGCCGGCGTGCCGTTGCCCGGCGACGCGGGTGGCGGCACCCCCGCGTATTCGTTGCGATACCAATACCATATCGCCTTGGGCAACCGGAAATAATCAAGGAGTCCTTTTGTTCCGGCACCGTTGGGCAGCGTGCCACCGGGGTTCTGGGTGCCATAATCAAAACCACACCACACTGCCTGACCGCTGCGCCACGCATATTCGATGGGCACGTTGGGCGTGACACCGGTGTTAAGCTGCGAAGCCAAGTTGCCCCAGCCCGGACTTGTGGCACCGGGACGAACTCCTTTGACCACGCCATATTCCGTGACCATGCTGGCCACGCCCGGATTTTGAAACAGCCCGATCGTTGCGCCGTCACCGTTGTAACCGGCCACGTCGCCGATTTTGTCAATGCGCGTGCTGGAGGTGTCGGGCCGCTGGCAACCGCCCAGGGCCGCCGGACGATTCGGGTCCAATTGATGCGTCCAGAAAACCTCCTCCGCCAGCAGGTTCGACATCAGGTTCAGCACCGACGAGTCTGAATCAAACGGCTCATTGCACATGCTCCAAGCCACGATGGACGGATGATTGCGCAGGACGCGAATTTCCTCCGTCAACCCCTGATGCACGTTCGCCTCGAACGGTGCCTGATCCGTTGAAACGGTCGGATAGGCACTGGAAGCGCTCCAGCCGACTTCGCCGGAGCCGCCGCCATTTCCCCAAAATGGAAATTCCGACCACAGGCAGATGCCATTCGTATCGCAGGCATTCGCGAACGCCACCGAGTGTGGATAATGCGAGCCACGGATAAAGTTCAAGCCCGCCTGCTTGATCAGCCCCACGTCCCGCGCCGCGCCGGTGTCCGCGATCCCATCCGACCAGCCGGCGTGGTCTTGATGCACATCCGCGCCGTGAAAATACAAATGCGCGCCGTTGAGAAAAAATCCGTTCGCCGCCGTCCACTGAATCCAGCGAAAACCAAAACTCGTGCTGTAACTGTCCACCACATTCGTCCCGTTGAACACCGTCGTCAGCGCGCGATAAAGATACGGCGTGGCCGGACTCCACAGGTTTGGATTGGAAACCGCCGGGGTGGTCTGGTTGAAAACATTGGTCGTTCCCGCCGAAATGGTGTTGGTCGTGGAGACGGTCGCGACGACGTTGCTGTTTGCATCCAGAATGTCCGTCTGCACCGTGCAGGAAACATTCGTGCTGTAGTTGTTGAGGATTTCCGTCTGGATGTTCACGGTGCTCGATGCACCTGAATTTGCGGCCAGCGTTGGCGTCGTCACCCAGGTTCCAAACCAGGTGACGTGCAGTGGATCGGTCGCCACGAGCCAGACGTTGCGGTAGATGCCGCCGATAAACGTGTGGTCGCCAGTGCGCGGTGGAACCTGTGGATTCCAGTTATTGTTCAGCCGCACCGCCACGACGTTGTCACCAACAACAAGGTTGGTGCTGACATCATAAGAAAATCCAGTGTAACCGCCCAGATGCTCCCCGACCAACTGGCCATTGACAAAAACCTGCGCGTCATCAAACGCCGCCTCGAACTCCAGAAACACGCGCTTGCCCGCCCATCCCGCCGGGACGGTCAAATGTTTTCGATACCAGCCGTAGCCGGTATAAAACTGATTCCAGCCAAAATAGGGGGCGTCGAAAGAATGGGGCAAACCGACCGAATTCCAAAGCGTGTCGTTGTAGCTGTTCAACTGCGCGCCAATGTAATCGCCCAACTGGAATTTCCATGACTGGTTGAAATTGGTCACCACCCGGCCACCGACCTGCACCTGCGCATAAAGCGACACGATGCCGCCCAAAAAGACAGTCAATATCAGATATTTTCTGATCATTTTCTTTGCATGGAAACTTGTCAAATGTATCAGTTATTAGCCGCCTCGCAAACGTTCTTTTTCCGTCACTTCGAGACGCTTGCAGCCGGCATAAAACGGTTGGATTTTGAAGGGAATACCTATGAACGTCGGCTGCGCCCGGGCCGGACGCCCTCCCAATCGCAGGAGACGACGTGAGGAGTTTCATTTCAAATGCGGAATGCGGAATTTTGATTGCGGAATTATAAGATGGATTGAACTGGTCCTGTGATGCGGATTACCGTTTCAAAATCTACGTCCACTGCAGCCGGTTCATGTCTGCGCAAAAATTGTTTTAGGTGAAACAATTCCGCTGAAAACCCTGCTTTTCAATTCTCTGGTCATGTGTGCAAGGTTATTTACGCTTTAGAGCCAGGAAGGTTAAGAAGAGAATGAAGACGGCGGCTAAATTGCCAAGTCTGAAATTCTCTGATGCCGTCACTTCTGGAGTATTGGGGCCAACAGTGATTGGGGCGACAATAGCAGCATTGGTGTTGACCGCAGCGTTCGTGCTGGCCACAACATTGGAGTTGACCGGAGCATTCGTGCTGGCCACAACATTGGAGTTGACCGGAGCATTCGTGCTGGCCACAGCATTGGTGTTAACCGGAGCGTTCGTGCTGGCCGCAGTATTCGTGCTGTACAGGTAGTTCG
>PKZR01000242.1 GCA_003133815.1 Limisphaerales bacterium
CTCGTCCTCATTCTCGTCCTCAATTTTTGTTTTCGAATACGATTAAGAGAACGATTTATTATGAAAGTGTCTGGTCCATTTTCCGCTGGTAAAAAAATCGCTCTTCCGGTGTAAAATTGCGTGCATGTAAAACCCGGATGGACCGTCCGTTCGTCCGATACACGCTAAAGACTCCAATGCCACCGGCGGACATCCCCAGATTGAAAAAACGGGTCTGCACGCCGAATCTCGGAGAGTCGGGCAGCAGCCGTACGGCGAAGGGATCTTCAAAGGACTCTTCAATTTCCCGTTGAGTCAAAGAACCATCCATTTCAAAGGGTGGATTATTCCAATCAAACTCCATAATGAGCTAATTGTATGTAATACGCCCATGCAATGTAATTACATTGTATTTACACTTCAACATGGATTTTGTCAACGGTTTTTTGCAGTTTTTAAGGAAAAACTTGATTCTGGATTATTCTCCGCCGCCACCACCGCCACCGCCGCTGCTGTCGTCGCCACTCATAACTGTAATCATTTTAATCAACGGCAGGAACATGGCGATCACGATGCTGCCGACGATTACGGCCAGGAAAACAATCATGATGGGCTCAAGCAACGATGTCATGGCGGCTACGGCGTTATCCACTTCTTCATCGTAATTGTCGGCGATTTTCAAAAGCATTTCGGGCAACGCGCCGGTCTGTTCGCCGACATCCACCATGCTGACGACCATCGGCGGAAAAACACCGGAGGCTTCGAGTGGTGCGGTGATTGTCTCGCCTTCCTTCACACTTTCATGAACTTTGGAAACCGCGTTGCTGATGATTATATTGCCGGCGGTTTCCTTCACAATCGTGAGCGCCTGTAAAATCGGTACACCGCTGCTGACGAGCGTGCCGAGTGTACGCGTGAAACGGAAGATGGCGACCTTGCTGATGACTGGTCCGAGCGCGGGCATCTTGAGTTTGAATTTGTCCCAGAGGTGGCGGCCCATTTTCGTCTTGTTGATCAACAACAGAAATATGACCACCACCACGGCCATGGCTCCCATCGTCGTCACAATGTGTAGCCGGATCAGGTCGCTGACCCAAAGCACAAACACGGTGAAGCCTGGAAGTGCGAAACCCATGCCGGAGAAAACCTCCTTGAACTTGGGCACCACCATCACCATCAGCAGGATCATGATGCCGACGGCCACAACGAGCACCGCCACGGGATAAAACATCGCGGCCTTTACCTTGCCCTTGATCTTCTGGGCTTTTTCGGAAAATTCCGCGAGACGTTTCAATACGACTTCCAGCACGCCGCCCAGTTCGCCGGCCTTGACCATGTTGACGAACAGTCTGTTGAATACCTTGGGGTGTTGCGCAAGCGCCTCGGAAAAAGTGCTGCCCCCTTCAATTGCCAATGACAACTGGCCGAGGATGCTTTTGAGATTGGCGTTGCGCTCCTGCTTTTCAAGCACGCGCAACCCGCGGAGCAGCGGCAATCCGGCGTCAACAAGCGTGGCCAATTGCCTTGTAAAAGTCGTCAACACCTTCGGTTTCACCCCGCTGCCGAGGCCAGGAATCTTGATGTTGATGTTCATCGCGCCGCCTTTTTTGCCCTTGGGCTTGGCGGCGGGCTTGGCTTTTTTGCCGGCGGATTTTTCCTGGACTTTTGCGGCTTCGGCAACTTTGGTTGGGAACAATCCCATTTCCTTCACGCGGCCGATGGCCTCGTTCTGGCTCGCGACCTCTATCGAACCTTTCGTCGCGTTGCCGCGCGAATCCAGAGCCTCATAATCATATTTCGGCATAAAAGGAAAATGAAAGATGTCTAAATCATTATGACCAGTTTAGTTATCATGTGATACTTTGTAAAAGTGTTTAGTCATTGTCTCGGGCGTCAAGTATATTTAACGACTTCTTCAATGGTTGTGTCACCATCAAAAATGGCACGCAAACCGTCTTCGCGCAAGGTCACCATTCCAAGTTCGACGGCTTTCTGGCGCACGACCACCGTCGGCGCGCGTTCGTTGATGAGCGTGCGGATGGCCTCGCTGACGACAAGCAGCTCGAAAATGCCCTTGCGTCCCTTGTAGCCGGTGTCGTTGCAAACAGAGCAGCCTCGCCCGTAATGAAAAGATTTGTCGCCCAAATCGTGAGGTGAGAGATTGAGCAGTTCCAGCTGGCTCTCCGTCGGTTCAAACGGCGTGCGGCAATTTTTACAGACGGTCCGCACCAGCCGCTGGCCAAGCACGGCCATCAATGTCGAGGAAATCAAAAACGGCTCCACGCCCATGTCCACGAGACGAGTGACCGCGCCGGGCGAATCGTTTGTGTGCAGCGTGCTCAAGACCAAATGCCCAGTGAGCGACGCCTGCACGGAAATCTGCGCCGTCTCAAGGTCGCGCATTTCACCGACCATTATTATATCCGGATCCTGGCGCAAAAACGAGCGCAACGCCTTTCCGAAAGTCATCCCCGCCGCATCGTTGATGGCGACCTGCATGATGCCTTCGATGTCGAATTCCACCGGGTCTTCGGCGGTGAGCAGTTTGGAGTCAATCGCATTGACCCGGCGCAGGCAGGAATAAAGCGTCGTCGTCTTGCCGCAGCCCGTCGGACCGGTGACGACGAAAATTCCATTGGGACGCTGGATCACCTCGGACACAAAATCAAAAACCGATTTTGGAAAGCCAAGCGATTCCAGCTCCAGATTCACAGACGAACGGTCGAGCACGCGCAGCACGACCGATTCGCCAAACTGCGTCGGCAGCGTGGACATACGAAGGTCAATCTGCTTGTTGCCCATCTGGTAATTGATGCGACCGTCTTGAGGCAGGCGCTTTTCCGAGATGTTCAGGTTCGCCATGATTTTCAGGCGCGAAATCACGGGCAGTGCGAGATGTTTCGGCGGCGGTGCCATTTCGTATAGTGCGCCGTCCACGCGGTAACGGATGCGAAATTCAGTTTCAAACGGCTCAAAGTGGATGTCGCTCGCGCGGTCCTGAACTGCCTGTTGCAAAACCAGATTGACAAACTTTACAATCGGCACGGCGTCGGCGAGCGCCTCGGCGGCTTTCGTGTCATCACCGGCTTCGCTGACTTCGCGGGCGATGTCGGTGTCCGATCCAAGTTCCTTGAGGATTTCGGAAAAATTTTCCGATTCGCTCTGTCCGTAAAGCCGGTCAATCGTCTTGTCAATTTCAGCCGGGTCGGCAATGACAATCTGCACGTCGCGTTTGACGGCAAAATGAATTTCGTCCGCGCGAGCCGGGTCAAGCGGGTTGGCCAGCGCGATCTGCAAATAGTCGCCGGTCCATGCCACGGGGACGCAGCGATACATTTTAGCGACGTTCGCCGGAACCATTTTCAACAGATCGGGCGAAAATTCACGGTCGCGCAACGTCACAACTTCCGTCCCGAGGGTTCCGGCCATCACCTGCAGGATGTCATGCAGTTTCATCACGCCGGTGTCCTGCAAAATCTGGATGATGGGCGTGCCGTTGCGCTGGTGCTCGGCAACGACGTCCTCGTATTGAAGGTCGTCAATCAAGTCCTGCTCGCGAATCAGCGACAGCAACGGATCTGAAATTTCTTCGGACATTTTACAAAATCATTTCGGAGGGTTTTGATGTGACTTCCCGCCGCCCTTTATGGACTGCTCCAGCTCCATTTCCTGCAGCTTCGCCTGGATGGTTGTCGGATCCTGCGCCTTTGTGATGACCTCTTCGCGCGCGATCATGCCCTGCTGGTATTTGTCCATCAGAAACGAGTCGAGCGTCACCATGCCGTATTTTGAGCCGGTCTGGATGTCCGACTGGATTCGGAAAGTTTTGTTGTCGCGGATGAGTGCGGCGATGGACGGGGTGTTGACCATGATTTCAAAAACGGCCACGCGGCCCGGCTTGTCCACGCGCGGGATCAGCAACTGCGAGATGACTGCCTGCATGACGGTCGAAAGCTGGATGCGCACCATTTCCTGCTGATTCGTCGGAAATGCATTTGTGATACGGTCGATCGTTTTCGCCGCGCCTGTCGTGTGCAATGTTCCGAAAACCAAGTGGCCGGTTTCCGCCGCCGTGATTGCGGCTTCGATTGTTTCCAAGTCGCGCATTTCACCGACCAGAATAATGTCCGGGTCCTGACGCAGCGCGCGGCGCAAGGCTTCCGCAAAGTTCGGCACATCCACGCCGATTTCGCGCTGAGTTACGACGGCTTTTTTGTGCTTGTGATAATATTCGATCGGGTCTTCGACGGTGATGATGTGCGCTTCTTCTCGTTCCTCATTGATGATGTTGATCATCGAGGCGAGCGTCGTCGTTTTTCCCGAGCCGGTCGGGCCAGTCACGAGAACCAGCCCGCGCGGTTTGTAGAGCAGTTCTTTCGCGCTGGGTGGAATCCCGATCTGTTCCATCGTCAGCAGCTTGCTGGGAATCTGCCGGAGCACCATCGCGAAATTTCCCTTTTCTTTGAACACGCTTACGCGGAAGCGCGCGGCGTCGCCGAAGGCAAAACCAAAATCAGCGCCTCCCCGTTCGCGCACGCTTTGGATATGCTCCTCAGATGTGATGCTGCGCATCAGCTCCTCGGTGTCTTCCGGTTTGCACGCCGGGCCTTCGACGCGGTGCAAAATACCGTGTACACGAATCGTCGGCGGGATGCCCACGCGGATGTGCAAGTCGGACGAGCCCTCGGACACGACCAACTGCAGCAAATCTGACATTTGATATGACATAATAATTTCCGTTAAGCGTCGTCGCCCACGGTTGCGCGGATGACTTCCTCGGGCGTTGTCAACCCGGCGAGTACTTTGCGGATGCCGTCCTCGCGCAGCGTGCGCATTCCCATCTCCCGCGCGCGTGCGCGCAAAACGGAAGTCGGTGCGCGGTCATAGACCAGTTTTCTGGCCTCGTCATCAATCAGGAAAATTTCAAAGATGCCGAAACGACCCCTGTTTCCGGTGTTGGAACAATTCGCGCAGCCCTTTCCTTTCATCGGGGTCGCGGTCTTCAACATGTCTGGTGTGATTTGCAGGGAGCGCAGTTCGGCTTCAGTCGGCACGTAAGGCTGCCCGCATTTTTTGCAAACTTTGCGGACAAGCCGTTGGGCCATCAGGCAGCGCGTGGACGATGCTACCAAAAACGGCTTCACGCCCATGTCCACGAGACGTGCGACGGCACCGGGCGCGTCATTCGTGTGGAGTGTGGAGAAAACCAAGTGGCCGGTGAGCGAGGCGTTGATGGCTATGGACGCCGTTTCAAAGTCGCGAATTTCCCCGAGCATCACGACGTTCGGCGCCTGGCGCAGGATTGCGCGCAACGCAGCAGCGAATGTCAGTCCGACGGTTTCGCTGACCTGCACTTGGTTGATGCCGGCCAGCACATATTCGACGGGGTCTTCGACCGTGATGATTTTACGGTCGGGTCGGTTGATGAAATGCAAACAGGAATAAAGCGTTGTCGTTTTACCGGAACCCGTCGGGCCGGTGACGAGCAATATGCCGTCGGGCAGGCCGATGACCTTTTCGAAAGTTTGCTGGTCGTCCTGAAAAAATCCCAGTTCCGGCAGACCGAGTTTCAAGCCTTCCTTGTCCAAGATACGCATGACGATGCTTTCGCCGTGATTCGTTGGCAGGCAGGAAACGCGCAAATCAATCACCTTGTTCCCCGCCTTCGTCTGGATGCGTCCGTCCTGCGGGATGCGATGCTCGGAGATGACCATGTTCGCTTGGATTTTCAGGCGGGCGATGATCGAGGCCTGCAAACGTTTTGGCGGCGCGGGCACTTCCGTCATCATGCCGTCAATCCGGTAGCGTAAACGGAAACGCTTTTCCAGAGGCTCGAGGTGGATGTCTGATGCTCGCAATTTGAACGCGTCCGCGACGATCTGGTTCACCAGTCGGATGAGCGGCGCATCGGCCTCAATCGCCCCTCCGTCGTCGTCCAGCGCAGCCACATGGACGTTTTCCTCCGTCAACTCCTGGATCACGTCCTTGAAGACGCCCTCGTCCACCGTCTTTTTTTCCCCGCCGTAATACTTGCCCAGCGCCGCCTCGATGTCCGGCTCCGACGCCACGCGCAGTTCAATTTCCGCGCCCAGCAAATGCGTCAGCGAATCAACCGTGTTCAAATCCGACGGGTCGGCCAGCGCGACGGCGACTTTTCCGTCCGCCTTGAAAAGCGGAATGACGCGGTATTTTTTTGCGACGTGGCGGGGGATGATTGAAATCACGTCGTCCTCGATTTTCATCCCGCCGAGATTGACCACTTCCGCGCCGAACTGCGCTGCCTTGGCCTGTGCCACATCCGTCGGGCGAATGATCTTGTTGGCCAGCAACAAATCCACAACGCCCACGTTGGCGGCGGCCGCCTCCTCGCGTGCTTTGGCGACTTCCCCGGCATTTGTGAAGCCGAGGTCCACCAGCAAGTCCAACAGATAATCGTCTTTTTCTGCCACGATGATTTACATCAAATGTTTTTGTTATGGAACGCGCACAGAAGTTTTCATCTAAACCGCCAAATGTCAATGCAGAGTCTGGATTTCCGGTGAAAATTTAACCCGTGCATGGCGCGAGAACCGCGTCGGACATGCCGTGGACGATTTTTTTGTCGGCGGGCACAATGGTCGCCAAAACGCCTCCAAGCTGAGGGCGCGCCGCGTCGCCTTCGCCTGAAACAAAATAATACGGACACAGCCGCGCCCGGCCATTCATCGGCACCACTTCGTTTTTCACAAAATCAAACCACTTCGCCTCGACCATTTTTGGCTTTTCAAAACGCTGCAAAACATATGGCGACGTTTCAAAATTTTTCAGCGCGTCATCCACCGCAGCGCTCCAGTCAGCCTGCGACAAGTCGCTGCCGAGAAAAACTCCGCGTGCGCCCCAGGCCTTTTCCGAGAATCCGGAAACCTTCAAAATCAAGTCGCGTTCCTTTTGCGACAGCGTTTTCAATTGCTGCCAGTCCGTGAGGTCAAGCTTGGGCATCGCCGCGTGCGCTGGCAACGGCGTCGGATCAACTAGCCATGTGTAAGGAATTACATTCTTCAGCCGGGCAAGAAAACCTTCGCCCAGTTCCTGCCGCCAGAAATTTTGAAGGTTCCGGTTCCACAAAAGCGCGAACAGCATTTTTTCCTCGAACATCGGCTTGGGTGGTGGCGACAATTTGATTTTCTTCTCCGCAGCGAGTTCAAAAATCCGTTTCGCGTTCGGGACGTTCGGCAGATCGAACAATTCGAAGAAGCGATAAACCGCGTCGCCGTCGGCAAAGCCTTCAAATTTTGAATTTTGAATTTTGAATTTTAAATTGCCGATTTGACTGGCCAGCCAATCCATTTCCGGTTTGTAAGTTGCCGCTTCTTCTGAAATTACAATATGAACTTGTTTCACGTCGCCAAAAATACTTTCAAACCCGCGAATCATTCCGTCCGCGCCGCCGAGCAAGTTGACAGGCTGTGGTTCGGAGTTGAGAGCGGAATAAGTTTGATTCAACCAGCCGGTTAGGCCGATGCCGCCCGGAATGGAATCCAGCTCCGTGATGCGGAAACCATTTTCCGTAAGCAAAATGTCCGGACGGATCACGCGCGGCACTTCATTTTTGTAGGTGGCGGAACGCTGCAACTCGATCAATTCGCGCGGCTTGCCGAGGTCCAGCCAGCGCGCGACCCATTCCGGCTGCTTGCCCTCGGCACTCTTGCGGTAAAGCAGATTCACCGCGCGATAAAATTGCAGCAGCACTCGCCCCAGCGATTCGATTTCCTTCGCCAGATTTTCGCCCAGCGGAAATGGCGTAGGTGAAATGCGCCAATCTAGTCCGGCAAAAAGTCCATTCGCAGGAATTTGTTCGCGGATGAATCTGGCTTGATCGGCGGGCGAATTCACTTTGGATTAGCTGCGGATTTGTCCATTGCCGATGCCGAGCCATTTGTAGCTGGTCAATTCGTCCAAGCCCATCGGGCCGCGCGCGCCGATCTTGTCGGTGCTGATGCCGATCTCCGCGCCCATGCCGAACTCGCCGCCATCAGTGAAGCGCGTGCTCGCATTCCAATACACGGCCGCCGAATCCACCTCGGCGAGGAACTGTTTCGCGTGCGCCTCGTTCTTCGTGACGATGCTGTCCGAGTGCGCCGAGCCGTAGAAATTGATATGGTCAATCGCCGCGCGCACGCCGTCCACCACGCGGACGTTCAGGATGTAGTCCATGTATTCCGTGAAATAATCCTGCTCGGCCGCCGCCTTGATTGCGGATTGCGGATGGTGGATTGCAGATTGGACCAGGCCAAGCGCAACCGGGTCGCAGCGCAATTCCACTTTTTTATCGGCGAGTTTCTGCGCCATGTGCGGCAGAAAAGATTTCGCCACCGCTTGATCCACCAGCAGCGTCTCCGCCGCGTTGCAGACGCCGGGGCGCTGGACTTTCGCGTTCAGCGTGATTTCCTCCGCCATCTGCAAATCCGCGTCGGCGTCCACATAGACATGGCAGACGCCCTTGTAATGTTTGATGACCGGCACCTTCGAGCAATCCGCCACGGCGCGGATGAGACTCTCGCCGCCGCGCGGCATGCAGAGGTCCACGTATTGCGTGAGCGAGAGCAAAATCGGAATCGCCTCGCGGTCAGGCGTGGGCACGACTTGAATGGCGTGCTCGGGAAAACCTTGGTGCGCAACTTTGCCGGCGTCAATCATCGTCCGGGCGATGATCTGGTTCGAGTTCAACGCCTCCTTGCCGCCGCGCAGAATCGTGGCGTTGCCGGACTTGAAGCACAGGCTCGCCGCATCCGCCGTCACGTTCGGGCGCGATTCGTAAATGATGACCACCACGCCGATGGGCGTGGAAATCTTTTGCAGCTTGAGTCCGTTCGGCCGCGTGCGTTCATCGAGAATTTTCCCGATCGGATCCGGCAGTGCCGCCACCTCGCGCAATCCCTTCGCCATGCCGGCAATCCGTTTGTCGTCCAGTTTGAGCCGGTCCAGCATCGCGGCCGAGAGCCCGTGACTCGCGCCAAATTCCATGTCCAGCGCGTTGGCTTGCTTGATGGCGTCGGCGTTTTGCTCCAGCGCAGTGGCCATGGCGAGCAGGCAGGCGTTTTTCTCCGCCGTCGTCAGCTTGGCGAGTTCGCGCGACGCGGCCTTGGCCTGTTGGGCCAGTCGCGTCATCTGTTCGTTCAAATTCATGCCTGTCGAAATTTCAACAACCAAGCTAAACGAATCTGCCCGGAAGTCAAAACCGCCGAACCCGCGCCGGATTATTGTTCAGAAATCCAAGCCAGCGTTCCACTCGGCAACAGATCGAAGAGCGGAATCAAATCCGCGTCCGCCAGATGAATGCAGCCGCAAGAAGTCGGCTGGCCGATGCTCGACTGGTCCGCCGTGCCGTGGATGTAAATATAGCGCGCGTGCGAATCCACGCTGCTGTCGCGATTGAAGCCGGGTTCGAGACCTTCCAGCCACAGGATGCGCGTGGTGATCTTGGCGTCCGCAAATTCCGGTTGCGACGTGTGGCCGATGACCTGGCGCGATTTGAAGACCGTTCCCGCCCGCTCGCCCACGCCTATTTTTTCCGCAATGCTATGCAATCCGAGCGGTGTGCAATTCGAACCTTCCGTCTGACCGATGCCGAAACGCGAAGTGGAGCAGGGGAATTGTTTTACAAATATGCCATCTTTAATAAGTGAAACGGATTGATCAGTGATGTTCACTGCCAGGACAAATTGCGTTGGAGAAATCTTTAACCGTGCGCAAGCTTGCTGAAATTTTTCAAGCGAACTCATCCCTGCTTCAATTTCTTCACGAGCACTTTGGAGTTTCTTCCGCTCTGCTCATATTTTTCGCGGCGCACGGGCGGCAAGTCGTCCGGCGTGCCTTCGGCAAATCCGCCCTTGGATTGAAAATAGGTGAACGCCTGCGTCGAGAGCGTGAGCAGTTCAGCAAGGTTCAATTCCTTCGCCTTGTTCTCCACGAACTGGATGAGCTTGCGACCAATGCCCTGGTTTTCGTGCAGAGGATTGACGTAAAGGCATGCGAGTTCGCCTTTTTTCTGTTCGGGATAAACGTGCAGCGCCACGCATGCGACCGGGTTTTTATCAATTTCAAAAATAAAATAATCGCCGAGGCTTTTGTCAATCACGGCGCGGCTGCGCCTGACGAGTTCGTCGGATTCAACGGCGGCCTTCGTCAGCAATTGGATCGCGCGAATGTCCTTTTTCTTCGCGGGCCGTATTTGCTGGTATTCATTTGCGTAAATCAAGGTGCCGATGCCATCGTTGGAAAAAACCTCGGCAAGCAGGCCTTCGTCCACTTTGCCGTTGATGATGTGGACGCGTGGAACACCGGCCTTGCAGGCAGCGGCGGCGTGTTGCGCTTTAGACAAAATATCCGGCGCAAAACCTGCGCTGTTCTGTTGCAACATTTTTTCCAGCTCGGCCACCAGCATCTGCCGGATGAGCTGGCCGTTGTAAATCAATCCATCCTGCGACGTGATGAAAATCAATTTGATTGCCTTGAGCGCATCGGCGACCGCGACCGCCACGCCGTCGGAATTGACGCGATATGTTTTACCGTCGCCATCGAAACCGAGCGGGGGAATAACCGGCACGACTCCCTGCGAAAGGAGCGACTGGAGCAGCTCCGCGTCCACGCGTTCCACCTTGCCGGTGAACAGATGATCCACGCCTTGGATGATGCCCATCGGGTGCGCAATGATGACATTCGTGCTGGCAGCGCGAAGATCGTTCGCCGACAGACCTTCCAAAATCTCGTGTGTGAGCCGGTTGGCGGCGGTGAGGGCGAGCTTGAGGGTGGCCGCATCCGTGATGCCTGCGCCGTCAATGTCGGACGGTTTCACATTTTGCTCTTCGCCGAGCAGTTTGATTTGCGCCGACGCGCCGTGGACGAGCACGACGCGGATGTTCAGCGATCGCAACACCGCCACGTCGAGCAGCAGCGTTGCAAAATTTTCATCCGTGACGATTGCGCCGTCAATCGCGAGAATGAATGTCTTCTCGCGGAATTGCGGAATGTATTGCAGGATTCCCCGCAGGTCTGTCAGTTTCATTTCAACGGCAAATAAGTAATCGGTTTTCGCTGCGATTCAACTTTTATTATTGGCCGCCAGCAGAACATAGCTGGAAACCACTCCGTGAACGGCTCGACGAAAGAGGGACATCAATGGCCGGACTCTACTCCAAGCGACTCGGACAACTCAAATTCAATTGTCAAATCGGACACCTCAAAACAGGCCGCGCGGCAAGTCTGGCGGTTTGCGCTTGGCGCGCAACTACGACCTTCAAAGTGGAGTTTAATCCCGGATTCCGAAAACTGAGCTGAAACGGTCAAAATCAACAAAAAACGGGGTTGGCGGCTGAAAAATGGTCGAAAATGGTAAAATTCGCCATTTATGGGAGGTTTTCCGTCGCGGATACAAGGTTATTTGTCGCAGAATACCTTGTGTCCGGCGTAAATAACCTTGAATGCAGAGCAAATAATCTTGGTTGCGAAGAGGAAAACCACGTTATGTGGCATAAAAACCTTCAATTCCAATGGAACTATTTTGTCAATCTTGTCATTCGATTACAATCAGACTCATGTCCGGCCTGTCATGGCATATTGAAGCGCCCGTCCATCAACATTTAGCAGCAACAAGCCGGGCCAGAAGTTCACTCTTCAATGCGCTCAAAAACAAACAGGTTGTTCAATCCAAATTGAAATGTGGAATGTTGCAGCAGCCGGAAATTCTCGGCGGGAAAAATGTCCCGAGTCTTGCTGACTTTGTAACCGTGATGTTCTTCCAAAGACATGCCATCAATAAGCCTTAGAAATTTCAGCGCGGATAGAATATGGTCAACCGCAGGCGAAGGCACTGTGATGATCAGCCGCCCTCCGGGTTTTAAAAATTTAACACAGCCGCGCCGCAAATCCTCGTAATGCGCTGGAGGAAAATGTTCCAGCACCGCGAGCATTGTTATGACATCAAACGGCCCCGTTGCCGGCATGTCTTTCGGAAAAAATCCGGCAATCATAGGCACACCTTGCAAGGTCGTGTTCGATTTCAAAGTCGGATCAATGCCCATGTCTTGAGCGCCGGAAATGTTCAACTGGCGGAACAGCGCGCCATCCGCGCTGCCGATGTCCAGAATCCGCGCGCCCGGTTTGATGAAGCGCCGCGCCCTGACAATCCGCCAGCGTTGCAGCAGCCGGTCAATGGATTTCATGGCTTGGGCAGCGCCGGCGGTTTGCGCGAAGATGTCTTCAATCCCAGCGCGCTCATGAAGAAGCTGGAAAAAATGGACTGGATGCCGAGCACGATG
>PKZR01000111.1:0-2961 GCA_003133815.1 Limisphaerales bacterium
TTTTCGAGCCGTTTTTCACCACAAAGGAAGTTGGCAAGGGGACCGGACTCGGTCTTGCGACCGTTTATGGGATTATCAAACAACATCAGGGTTGGATTGAAGTTGAAAGTGTCGTCGGCAAGGGCACCACTTTTCGCTTTTACATACCCTTTATCGGCGTACAGAATGGCGAATCTGAAAAACCCTCGACGCAAATCATGGTTCGTGGCGGAACGGAAACCATTCTGCTTGTTGAGGATGAAAAGCCGGTGCGCGAACTTGTCGCGCGGGTCCTTGAAAAGCATGGCTATAAAATTTTGCAGGCCAGCACCGGTGCGGAAGCNNTCGCACTGCTCCTCACCGACCTTGTGATGCCCGACAACATGAACGGCCGCGAGCTGGCCGAGACATTGTGGAAGGAGCGGCCAGATTTGAAGGTCGTTTTCACCAGCGGCTACAGCGCGGACATCGTCGGCAAGGATTTCAAGATCGAGTCGGATACGAATTTTTTGCAGAAGCCATATCACCCGCAATTGCTTGCGCTGACCGTGCGCCGCTGCCTGGACGGAAAACAAAATTGAATCTTCCAACTTTTCTTTGTCCTCGCGATTCGCTTAAATTCTCAAAATGATTATCGCGCCCTCGCTGCTCGCCTCAAACCACGCCTGTTTCGGAAGGGAAGCCGTGCGCGCTTCAAAAGCCGGCGCCGACTGGCTGCACCNNTCATGGACGGCCATTTTGTCCCGAACATTTCCTTCGGCCCGCAGGTCGTCAAGGCCATCCGTCCGCTTACGAAGGTTTTTTTCGACGTTCACCTCATGTGTTCCAAGCCGGAGATTTTGCTGGAGCCGTTTGCAAAGGCGGGCGCGGACGAAATCATCATCCACGTCGAACTCGGCGAACAAGTCGAGCCGCTCATCTGGAAAATAAAGAACCTTGGCAAAAAAGTCGGCCTCGCCGTCAATCCGCCCACCGCCATTTCCAAAGTCGAACCGTTCCTCGACAAGATTGATTTGCTGCTCGTGATGACCGTCAATCCCGGGTTCGGCGGGCAGGAATTCATCCATGAAACTCTCCCGAAGATCCAGCAGGCCGAGGCGTGGCGTCGTGAAAAAAATCTGCGGTATCAAATCAGCGTGGACGGCGGCATCAATTTCCAGACCGCCGCCGAATGCGCCCGCGCCGGGGCCGACACATTTGTGGCCGGCACAAGCCTGTTCGGCCAGCGGAGCTTGAAAGTGGCCATCAACAAAATGCGGAAAATTGTCAACGCCCACGATCCTGCGCTCGCGGATTTGAAGGTTTGAGTTTTATGGGACAAATCAAATTCGGCACGGACGGCTGGCGCGCGGTTATCGCGGAAGATTTCAACTTTGAAAACGTCGCTCGCGTCGCGCAGGCGACAGCGGATTTCTGGAAGTCTGAAATCTCAAATCCGAAATCTGAAGTTTTCGGGCGCGAACTGAAAGTCGTTGTCAGCTATGACCGCAGATTTTTTTCGGACAGATTCGCGCAAACGACGGCGGAGGTTTTTGCCGGAAATAATTTTCAAGTCATTCTCACGCCGGAGCCGACGCCTACTCCTTCGGTTTCCCTCGCCGTCAAACAACTCAATGCTGTCGGCGGCGTGATGCTCACCGCCAGCCACAATCCGCCGATTTTCAATGGGTTCAAACTCAAATCTTTTTATGGCGGCTCAAGCGATTCCGAAACGTGCAAGGCCGTCGAAAGTTTTCTCGACCGCAATCCGGTCAAGTCCAAGCCCCTGGCTGATGCCATCAAGGAAGGCCAGATAGAAATATCCGACGTCCGCCCCGCGCATTACGCCGCGCTGAAAAAGTTGGTGGATTTCAAGCTCATAGCGAAATCCAAACTGCGTTTCGCGCACGAAGCCTTGTTCGGTGTCGGCGCGGGCTGCTTTGAACAGTTGCTCGCCGGGACGACCTGCAAGGTCACGACACTTAACGGCGCGCACGACGTCCTATTTGGCGGCATCAATCCCGAGCCGATTGAGAAAAACTACGCGCGCAGCCAGAAATACCTGCGCACACACCCGCACGACATCTGCCTTGTGACGGACGGCGATGCCGACCGCGTGGGCGGCATGGACGGTCGCGGTAATTATCTTTCCACACATCAGCTCATCTGCCTGTTGCTGCATCATTTCTTCATCAACCGCAAACAGACCGGCCGCGTTGTGAAGGCACAGACGACAACCTCGATGTTGGACAAAATGTGCGCCGCCTTCAATTTGCCGCTCGTCGAGACCGGCGTCGGCTTCAAATATGTCTGCGCGGAGATGCTCAAGGGCGGCGTGCTGCTCGGCGCGGAAGAAAGCGGCGGCATCGGTTTTCCAAACCACATTCCCGAACGCGACGGCATTGCCGCCGGGCTGATGCTGCTGGAACTTCTCGCGACTGAAAAAATCTCCGTCAACAAAATGCTGGCGAAGCTGGAGAAACAATTCGGTCCGCACCGTTACGGGCGGATTGACACCCATTTCCCGCTGGAGAAACGCGCCACGCTCATGGAATTCCTGGCGAAAAATCCGCCCGCCAAATTATTGCGCTCGCCTCTGGCCGGAATGAAGACGTTCGACGGCGTGAAATTTGTCGCGGAAGATTCCTCTTGGCTGATGCTGCGCGGTTCCGGCACGGAGCCCATCCTGCGGATTTATGCCGAGGCGAAGACGGATGCGGACGCGCACAAACTTCTCAAGCTCGGCGTGGCACTGACGAAAGAGGTTTGACCGGCTTGCCGAGCCGAAGCTCGTTTGAAGTTTGACAAAAGGCCGCCAGCGCTGTGCTTCGGCGCGGCAGCCTTCTCTTTTCCCTTCGCTCAAAGCGAAGGCTGGTGGAGCCGACAGGGTTCGAACCTGCGACCCCCACAATGCCATTGTGGTGCTCTACCAACTGAGCTACGACCCCAACCAGAGTGCGCCAATCTAAATAACCGCGCGCACTTGTCAAAATGTTTTTCCGG
>PKZR01000111.1:3073-3215 GCA_003133815.1 Limisphaerales bacterium
CGGAAAGTTTGCGCCGCGCCGCCGTGCATTTTGCCGATGACAAGGTGAAGGTCGTCGGCGGTCCGAATCTCTGTCCGCCCGACGCACCGCTCCTTGAACAGATTTTTGCGCTGACGCTGGGCAACTGGATCGCCTTTGGCCC
>PKZR01000446.1 GCA_003133815.1 Limisphaerales bacterium
ATGCGGCGCGTGAGGCGTTAATAGTTATTTTACGCGCTCTTATTTCATATGTAGAGAAAGTTGCAATGGGAGATCCCATCATCATGCTTTCGGCCGGATTCGACATCAACAGTTCCGAGCATTCACCCACGACTGTGACAACGCCTGTGATTCAAGGGATTGATTTTGGCAACAAATGCAGCGTCATCATCCATGCCGGTTCGATGGGCAGTGCCGTCCTGCTCAAGGTGCGCTACCGCATTCCGGGCGGGCCGTGGATTGACGGGGTGACGAGTTCGCAGGCGCGGAACATCGTGCAGGACGGGCTGACATCGGGCCAGACGTATGAGTTCGCGTTGCAGGCATTTGGCACCAACAACCAGGTGAGCGACTGGAGCGATTACGTCTCCCACATGGCACCGTGAGTTTTGGGAAGGGAAAAAGGTGACATCGGCAGACGGGAAGATGAACCACCACTTGTCTCGCCGAAATCGGATGAAGGCGGAAGACACAAAGTTTCTGGAAACGACGAACAATTCGACTTCTCCATGACGTAGGAGCCGACGTGAGGAGACTCATTCTGGAAAATCCGCTATCCGCGATCAGCACTCCGAATTATTATGAGACTCGTCACCTCGTCTCCTACGATTATTTTTGTAGCAGCGGAAGTCAGTCCGCTCATTATTCCGGCAGGCCGCTAACGTCTTATCCCGGTTTGGCTGCTGGAGCTGCCGCCTTGGCTGGTTTGGTCTGGCGCAGATAAACCACCAGCCGATAGCCGAGCAGGACGGCCAGCACCGCCGCAAATACGAGCGGCTGGCGGACGTCCGCCTTCACCTGCATATAATAATGAATCACACCCGCGATGGCCGCCACATAAGCGAGCCGGTGCAGAGCGCGCCAGCGTTTGCCGCCCAGCCGTTTTATCATCGCGTTGGTGGAGGTGATGGCCAGAGGTATCATCACAATCAATGCCGTGCTGCCGACAATCAGGTATTTGCGTTTCAGCATTTCCGTCAACGTGCTGGAAACACTGAATCCCCGGTCGAGACTGAAGAAACACAGAAAATGCAGGCAGCCGTAAAAGAAGGCATAAAGGCCGAGCATCCGGCGGAATTGAATCAGCCAGTTCCAGCCGGTGATTTTGCGCAGGGGCGTCACCGCCATCGTCAGCACCAGGAAAATCAGCGTCATCATGCCGGTCGTCAGGATGAGGAAATTCTGCGGGTTGGCGCCGAGCTGCTGGTGTCCCTGATCCCACACCAGCAACGCCAGCGGCACCAGTCCGTTGACCAGAATCAGAAGCTTGATGAAGCGGATGTCGTTTTCTTTCATGGCCGGGCATCAGAAATTTTTGCGCAGATCTATCCCGGCGTATAAATACCCCACCTGTTCCTCGTAGCCATTAAACATCAGCGTCGGACGCCGGCCTGATTCGCCTATGCGCTGTTCGGTGGCCTGGCTCCAGCGCGGATGATCCACCTGCGGATTCACATTGGCATAGAAGCCGTATTCATTCGGCGCATACTCGCTCCATGAAGTGCGCGGCTGCTCGGCCACCAGCTTGATTTTGACAATGGATTTGATGCCCTTGAAACCGTATTTCCACGGCGTAACCAGCCGGATGGGTGCGCCATCCTGCGGCGGGAGTGCGCGGCCATAAATTCCGCTGGCCAGAATTGCCAGCGGGTGCATCGCCTCGTCCAACCGCAATCCCTCGACATAAGGCCAGTTCAGCACATCACTGCGCTGGCCCGGCATCCGCTTGGGATCAAGCAATGTCTCGAACGCTACAAAGTTCGCGTCGCTCGTTGGCTCGACCACGTCGAGAAGTTTGGACAGCGAAAACCCCGCCCACGGAATCACCATGGACCACCCCTCCACGCAACGCATCCGGTAAATGCGTTCCTCTGGCGGACTGATTTTCAGCAAATCATCGAGGCCGAAAACCTTTGGCTTGTTCACCAAACCCTCAACCGACACCTGCCAGCCTTTCGTGTCAAACCCCTGCGCCGCCGATGCGACGCCTTCCTTGTCGGTGGAAAATTCATAGAAATTATTATAGTGCGTGATGTCTTCAAACGAAGTCTCCGGCTCGTCCACGCGGAAGCCGGTGGCGGCATTGGTCGCCGACGGCGCGGAGATGACGCCTTCGAGCTTCGCCGTTTTAACTTCACCCATGGCCACGGGATTGAGCCGCCGATACGCCGCGCCGGTGGCCACCGCGCTGGCCGCCAAGATTCCGGTCCTGATGAAGTTCCGGCGGTTGAAATAAACCGTGGGCGGAGTTATCTCATTGGCGGAAATTTTGTCCTGCTCTTTCATCGGATAAACAAACAGTTAAACGGCACGGTAGATTAGCAGAGTTTCAAGCATCTGTCCGGCAAATTTTTCAGGCTGCATCACACCAATTTCTTCGCAATGTGTTTGCCGAGGATTTCCGATTTCAGTTTGAGCCTCGTCACCTCGTCTCCTACAAAATCACGATGGCTGGCAGGGCTGGCAGGGGACTGCCCGTCCTGCCTGATTTGCCATTCTTAAGATAAACTGTCCTATTGCAGTCACTCGGGAAAAATCCCATTCTTTTTCATGTTCCCTGATGTACCCATGAAAATTTTCCCGTTCATTTGCGCCATCGCCATTTTGTTGGCGGGCTGCTCCAGCACACCTCCGGCGGGTGGGATTGCCGGCTCGGTTCCACGTGCGGACCGGGCCGCCGCGAAGCCGCTTTACCGCGACCCAATCATGGACGGCGCGACGGACCCGACCATCATCTGGAGTCCCAAGGACAACAAATGGTTCATGTTCTACACCAGCCGCCGCGCCAATGTGCCGGGATTGCCGGGCGGAGTGGCCTGGGTGCATGGTTGTCCCATTGGCATCGCGACATCGGACGACGGCGCCACATGGAAATATCTCCGCGACGCAAACATCATCTACAAGGGCGCCGTCGCCGACAAAACCTACTGGGCGCCCGCCGTGGTTGAACACAACGGTCTTTTCCACATGTATCTCGTCTATGTTCCCGGCGTCTTCGACAACTGGAACCATCCGCGCTACATCCTTCACCTGACGAGCAGCGATCTGAACAACTGGCAGTATGAATCCACGTTGCCGCTATCGCATCCCAAGGTGATTGACGCCGGCGTGCTGCACCTGGCCGACGGGACATGGCGTCTGTGGTATAAGGACGAGGCCACCGGCTCCTCGTGCAATGAGGCGGACAGCACGGACCTGTATCATTGGACGGATCACGGGCGGGTTCCGGGTTTGTCCGACCGGGGCGGGGAAGCGCCGGTGGCCTTTCATTGGCAGGGGCATTACTGGTTGTTCCGCGACATAGGAACCGGCCTTGCGCTGTATCGCTCGGAAAATGCGGCGGACTGGGTGCGGGTGGGGACGATGCTTGCAGACCGGGGCACAGGCCCGGACGACACCGGCGTGGGACATCATCCGGACATCATCCTTTCCGGCGACCGCGCCTACATGTTTTATTTCGTGCAGCCGGGCACCAGCGCCACGCCCGGCGGTCCGCCCGACAACAGACGCAGCAGCATTCAGGTTGTTGAACTGAAATACGACGCCACAAACAACATCCTTGCGGCCGACCGCAACAGCCCGGCGATGATCAATCTGCAGCCGCCGAAAGATTTGGAAACGGAGTCTAAATTCAATTGAACCGGAACGGGCGGTTCCGGTTTATGGCCGGCAAACGGACCTCATCGCGCCAGCCAGCCGCCGTCCATGTTCATAATGGTGCCGTTGAGGTAATCCGCATCCTTTGACGCCAGAAACAGGATGCCGCCCGCAACGTCCTCGGGCGTGCCCCAGCGGGCTTCCGGGATGCGGTCGAGGATGGATTTGCTGCGGACGGGATCTTCGCGCAAAGGCTTGGTGTTGTCCGTGGCGATGTAACCGGGGGCGACGGCGTTGAAGTTCATGCGCTCCTTGGCGAGTTCGTTGGCGAACGCCTTGGTGATGCCGGCGATGCCGCTCTTGCTGGCGGTATAGCCGGGAACAAAAATCCCGCCCTGAAACGACAGCATGGAGGCGATGTTGACGACCTTGAGCCGGGCGTCAGCCGGGGATTTTTCGCGTCCGCCGGTCAGCCACCATTTGCTTACCGCCTGCGTGAGGAAAAACGGCGCGGACAAATTGATTTGCAGGACGGCGTTCCAGTCGGCCTCGGAATGATCCGCGATGGGCGCGCGTTTGATGATGCCGGCATTGTTGACGAGGATGTCCACGCGCCCGGCGTCCGTCACGGCCTGAGCGATGAGTTCCGCCGCGCGCTTTTGGTTGAGCTTGCCGAAATCCTCGGTGTAGGCGTTGAATTTTGCGCCGAGGGTTTTCATCTTGGCCGTGATTTCCGCCGGATCGCCGACGCAAATGCTGATGACGTGCGCGCCTTCGCGGGCGAATGCGAGTGCGATGGCCTGGCCGATGCCGCGGCAGGCCCCGGTGACGATGGCTACTTTGTTCTCGAAACGTTTTGTATTCATAAATATTTGGTAGGGCGATGCAGCTGCGTCGCCGAGATTTGGGCTGCGCAGCAGCGCAGCCCTGCCGTTTTAACGTAAATCTGGCGGCTTCACGGCATCCATGTCGTCGAACACCTGGTTTTCGCCGGCCATGCCCCAGATAAACTTGTAATTGCCCGTGCCGCAGCCGCAATGGATGGACCAGTTCGGCGAGAGAGCGACCTCGTCGTTGTGCAGGAACAAATGACGCGTCTGCTGCGGTTCGCCCATGAAATGCGCCAGGACCTTTTCGCCGAGGTCGAAATAAAAATAAATCTCCGTGCGCCGCCAGTGCGTGTGCGGCGGGAAGGAATTCCATACGTTGCCCGGTTCCAGCGCCGTGAAGCCCATCACCAGCTGGCAGCTTTGGATGCCGCCCTGATGGATGAATTTGTAAATGGTCCGCTTGTTGGCCGTTTCCTGCGAGCCGAGGGCGACGGGTGAGGCGTCCTTGGATTTCATCATCGCAGCCGGATGCGCCGCATGTGCGGGACAGCTCAGGAAATAAAACTTCCCCGGAGTATTCGCATCGCTGCTTTCAAAGGAAACCTGCTTTGTGCCCACCGGCAGATAAACGCAGTCAAGCTTGTCGAGCGCGAACGTTTTGCCGTCGGCAACGACCTTGCCCGCGCCGCCGATGTTGATGGCTCCAAGCTCGCGTTGTTCCAGAAAGAAGGCGCGTCCGGTTTCCTTGTGGTTTGGCAGCTCAACGGGTTTCGCCGCCGGCATCACGCCGCCGACCACAAGGCGGTCGAGGTCGGTGAAGTGGCCGCGCAATTCTCCCGGCGCGAAAAGGTTGCTGATTTGAAACGTCTCGCGGAGCTGCTGTGTGGACATTCCGGCGACGTCCTGCGGGCGCGGTGTCCGGCGGATGGAATTTTCAAACATGATGCACCAGTGTAAATTCCCGTGGCGCGCGGTCAACGCTGGAGTTGTAGACGCACTTGTAAAAGTGCGGAACACCCGCGTTTTCACAAACGCGGGTGCATTGAGTTTTCATTTGCATCAATCCTATTTTGCAGGCAATTTTTCGGCATGAAATTCCATTTATCTTTTCGCGCCGGCCTTGTCGCGGCCATTTTTCTTGCCGCCGGCTTTCAACTGCGCGCGCAGACTACCTCTTCCGACATCACGCCGCAATCGGTTCTCGGCATCATGCAGCACGTTGGCGACTGGCAGCTTGCGAACGAGGCCACGAACCGGCCCACCGGCTGGATTCAATCCGTCGGCGACGTGGGCATGATGGCGCTTGCCGGAATTTCCGGCGACCCGAAATACCGCGACGCCATGCTCGCCAAGGGCGAGACGAACGGCTGGGTGCTGGCGCAATATCGTGGCCGCAAATACCACGCCGACGACCAGTGCTACGGCCAGGTCTGCACCGAGCTTTATTTTCTCTACCGTGAGAACCGCATGATCGCGCCCATGCGCGAGAAGTTTGACTGGATTCTGGCAAATCCGCCCAGGACGCAGGCTCTCGATCATCAATCCGGTGAGGATCAGTGGACATGGTGCGACGCGCTTTTCATGGCGCCGCCGAGCTGGCTGCGGCTTTATGCAGCCACGGACGATTCGCGCTACCTGGATTTTGCCGTGACGAATTTCTGGCGCACGACGGATTATCTTTACGACACGAACGCAAATCTCTTTTACCGCGACAGCACATACTTCAACAAGACCGAGACGAACGGGGCGAAAGTATTCTGGAGCCGTGGCAATGGCTGGGTGATTGGCGCACTTGTCCGCACGCTGCAATACCTGCCGATGAACCATCCCGACCGTCCGCGCTTCGAGCAATTGTTCAAGGATATGGCGGCAAAAATCCTCTCGCTGCAACAGCCGGACGGGATGTGGCGCGCGAGCCTGCTCGACCCGCAGGATTATACGACGCCGGAAGCCAGCGGTTCGGCGCTGTTCACCTACGGCCTCGCGTGGGGCGTGAACCAGGGATTGCTCAACCGCGCGACCTTTGAACCTGCCGTCCGCAAGGCGTGGACGGCGCTCGTCGGCTGCGTGAATGACGACGGCCGGCTGACGCACGTCCAACCGGCGGGCGACCATCCGATTCAATTTTCGGCGGATGCCACGTCACCTTACGGCGGCGGCGTCTTTTTGCTCGCGGGCAGTGAGGTTTATCGGATGGCGGTTTTGGAAAAAACGGCGGCAAATTCCGATGCAATTTTTCCTGTCATTCAATTTCAAGACGTTCCATTGACATCCGCAATCAAAAATTTAGCGCGGCAAGCAGGAATCAATTACATTCTCGATCCAAAAATTGGCTACGGCCAGCCCGACGAAAATGGAAAAATAAAATCGGAACCAAAACTTTCTATTCGTTGGAAGAATATAACTGCAGCGCAGGCTTTGGACGCCGTGCTGGATAATTATGGATTGCCCGCAGCCAAAAATACCAATGGTTTTTTATTGCCGATCATTGTCAAAGTAACAAATCCGTCGTCATTTCGCCGGGATTGCGAAACAGCCGAACTCGATCTTGGTAGTAAGTATGTCGTAATGGATGGACTTTCATCGCGGATTTTAGATTCGCAAGTTTATCGCAAGCCTTCCGAGCAGCGAGAGAAACGCCAATTTTATCGGGACAAATTACTTTTCCAAGTTGACCTTGCGCCGCACGAAACAAAAACATTTTACATTTTAGACGCAAATGCTTTTGCCGCCGTGCCGCCGCCCATCGTGAAAACCATGGCGCGTTATGTGCCGGAGCGCATGGACGATTTCGCGTGGGAAAGCGACCGCATCGCGCACCGCATCTACGGACAGGCGCTCATCAAGGGCGAAGGCACAATCACCAGCGGCATTGATGTGTGGATCAAATCGCGGCGCAATCTCATGGTCAACGAAATGTATGCCAGCGGCCATTACCACATGGACAACGGCGATGAGATGGACGATTACCGCGTCGGCAAAAGCTGCGGCGACGGCGGCAGCGGCATCTGGGACGGCACAAAACTTCACTCGGCCATCAATTACCGCAATTGGAAACTCATCACCACCGGTCCGATACGCTCGGAATTTGAAGTTACTTACGATGCGTGGGATGCGGGCGGCGGCAAAATGGTTTCCAACACGAAACGCATCAGCATTGACGCCGGCTCGTGGTTGAGCAAGGCGCAGGACACGTTCGCGAGCGACGACAAATCGCCGCTGACCGTCGCCGTCGGCCTCGCCGAGCGCGCGTGCCCGACGAACCGCGTGGAATTCATCGCGAACGATCTGACCGAAGGCTGGCAGGCTTACTGGCAGCCGGAAGACAAGCCCAAAGGAATCATAGGCGTGGCGGTGATTTTGGCGAAGAACAGCGTGTCGGCGTTCACGAACGACGCGCCGAGCCTGCCGGACTCGGTCGTCCACGCCAACGTGCCGCAGCCGACGCATGAAGGCTATCCGCCCATGCGCAGCCTGCTGGCGGTTTCAACGGCGCAAGTAGGCCAGCCATTCAGCTATTACTTCGGCGCATGCTGGGATCGCAGCGGCGATTTCACGAACCACATCCAGTGGGAGGCTTATGTGAAGCGCTTCGCCGAACGCCGCGACCAGCCATTGCAGGTGATAGTTGGGAATTAATAATTGTAGCGGCGGTCTGTGACCGCCTTGCTTTTCCCGAAATTTTGCAATCCATCGGCGCTCACAGAGCGCCGCTACAATTATGGTTCACTTTGCCGCCGCAATCACCTTTATCGCCTCGGCCGTCAACGCCGTGATTTTATCCCACGCTTTTTCCGCGACGAGCTTGCGCTCGGCCATCCACGAGCCGCCGATGGCCGCGACCTGCGGAACGGCCAGATAATTCGGCAGCGTTGCCGCCGTGATGCCGCCGGTCGGAATGAATTTCACGCCGGTGTGGCCGAATGGCCCGGCCAGCGCCTTCAATGCGTTCACGCCGCCAAATGTTTCCGCCGGAAAAAACTTCAAATACTTCCAGCCGAGCTCCAGCGCGTGCATGATTTCCGTGGGCGTGATGACTCCGGGAAACAGTTGGAAATCATTTTGTTGCGCCGTCTTCGAGACGGATTCGCTCAAGCCGGGAGACACCCCGAATTGCGCGCCCGCGCCGACGGCCTGCTTCACCTGTTCTGCCGTCAGCAACGTTCCTGCGCCGACGGTGATTTGAGGAACATTTTTTCGAATTGCCGCGATCGACTCTGCTGCTCCTGCCGTGCGGAACGTGACCTCGATGCAGTTCAATCCGCCGGCGAGCAGCGCTTCGGCCAGTGGCACGGCGTCATCCGTTTTGTCAATGACCGCGACGCAAATGAGCCGTTGTTTGAGAAAAGATTCGGTGTTCATAAGTTGGTGCGCCAATGGTACAAAGTTTCAGCGGTAAGTGAACTTGAAATTGAACCGCAATTTTTATTTTAATCTCCGCCGCTTGATTTGCCATTTCGCGCTGCGCGCTTATGACAAGGGAAACCTGCTGCATTTCGTCGAGAACTCAGTGGATTATAAGTTCGAGCGGTGATCAGACTTTTTTCGTGCGGACAATGAGGAGTGGGATTGTCGTGTTGTGCCGGACCTGGGTAATGGTGCTGCCGTGAAAAATGTCGCCAAACAGCCGGTGACCATGGCCGGCCATCGCGATCAAATCACATTTCTCGATTTCGGCGGATTTTAGTATTTCCGTCGGCGGATTGCCAAGTGCCAGCTTAATTTCCACGACAAGCCCGGCGCTGCGAAGTCCGCCTGCGATTGCCTCTAGATATTCGCGGTCAGCCTTCATCTCCTCGGACTCGGCGAGTTTCAACTGGTCAAAACTGCGCGCGGCCCAGCCGTCGGCAACATGAAGCAGGAGCAATTCGGAACCAAAATGCGTGGCCAGTTCCGTGACGTGCGGCAGCAGTCCCTTGTCCGCAGGGCCGTTGTCGAGAGCGATTAAAATTTTACGATACATGGTTTATTGGGTTGGCACGGGCCAGCCGAGATGCCCGTAAAATATTTTCAGGACGGATGCGGGCATGAAGGTATCAAAGAGCAGTTTCACGTTGAGGACAATGATAATCGCAGCGGTCGTCCAGCCGAGGATTTTAATCCAGGGCGGATTGACGAACTCGCCCATCTTGGATTTTGCCCCGGTGAAACGCATCAGAGGCCAGATGGCAAACCCCAGCTGCATGGACAAAACAACCTGGCTGGCAACGAGCAACTGGGTCGTCTTGCTTTCGCCGAAATAGCCGATGACAAAAACGGCGGGAATGATCGCCAGCGCGCGGGTGATCAGCCGGCGCATCCACGGCCGCAGCCGGACATTGATGAAACCTTCCATGACAATCTGCCCGGCAAGCGTGCCGGTGAGCGTGGAGTTTTGTCCCGAAGCGAGCAGCGCGAGGGCGAATAAAACGCTCGCGCCGGTCACGCCAAGCGTCTTGGGCAATAGCTTATAGGCATCCTGAATCGCGGCCACATCCTGATGCCCCGACCAGTGAAACGCCGCCGCCGCAAGAACGAGGATCGCGCCGTTGATGAACAGCGCGAACATCAGCGCGACGGTCGAGTCAATCGAGGCGAACTTGATGGCCTCGCGCTTGCCGCCGGCATTCTGTTCGTATTTGCGTGTTTGGACAATCGAGGAGTGCAGATACAAATTATGCGGCATCACGGTCGCGCCGATGATGCCGATGCTGACGTAGAGCATCTCCGGATTTTTGAGGATTTCCGGGCTGGGAACGAAGCCCATCATCATTCCCACGAAACCGGGCTTTGACCAGATGATTTCCGCAGCGAAACAGGTGCCGATGGTTGTAATCAACGCAATGACCAGCGCCTCGATGTAACGGAAGCCCTTGTTTTGCAAATACAGCACGGCCAGCACGTCCGCCGCAGTGATGATGCAGCCCCACACGAGCGGAATTCCGAAAAGCAGCTGCAACGCGATGGCCGAGCCGACAACTTCCGCCAGATCGCATGCGGCGATGGCGATTTCGCAAAGTATCCACAGGAACCAGACCGTCGGTGTTGAATAATGATCGCGGCAGGCCTGCGCCAGATCGCGNNGCCGGGGTCCATGTAGCCGACGGCCACAAGAAAACCCGGGCCGGAAAACGCCAGCAGCTTCCGCCAAAAGGACGCCGTCACCGGAACAAGGACGCTGCGGTGGACTTCCGACAACGAGGCCTGCCCCGCCGGCTTGCGCCAGGAGGATTTGGAAGTCGGGTCAAAAGCGGGTTCGGGTTCGGTCATAAATAAATATGCACTAAAATCTCACGGTGATTCCAGCAAAGGGATTGAAATTAGGTGCAGCGTGTGTGACGCCAAAGTAGCAATCCAAATCAAGCTGGATGTTTTTTGTCACCAAATATTCCAAGCCGGTGTCAACCGTCCCCACCCAGCTTGAATGACTTTCCGTGGTGAAGTTGCTGAAAAATTCAACGAAGCCGCTCAATTTCCCGATGATCTGATGATCCAAGCTGGCGGAGGCGATGAACTCCTCGTGATAACTGCTGTCTCCAGCGTTTTTTATGTAGCTGGCCGCCGTTTCCAGGCTCAAGTCGAAATCAAGCGGCAAGCTGACCCCCAGCGGAAGAATCACGCCGCCTTCGACCGAGCCGTTTCCAAGACCATCTGTGCCCGTGGGAAACGTGATGTAAGGCAGAAGCGCAAAAGCAGTCGTCCCGTCGTCGTCGCCCCACAAATTGATTTTCAGGCGCGTGGTGAAATCGCCGAAGCCCGACTGCGTGGTTGTTTTGCCCGAACTGTCTTGCGTATGAACATTCAGGTAATCGTCATAAACGAGTTGGAGATCAACATTGTTCAGCAACCCGGCTTTGAAGTTGAAATCGCCCACGTCCCACGTCTTCGTGGTTGTGCCGCCCGTTTTGTCGTAGGTGAAATTGGCAAAATCCATCTCCAATTGATAATGACCGGCGTCCACCGTGTAAGGCGACTCGGTCACGTCCGGACGGTCGGGGCTTAAATCACGCATCAAATCTTCCGGCACAGGATTAAAAAGGTTGTAGCTGCTTTTGTCCGGCGGATTGGAACCGGCTTCCTGCGCCGCCGCGCGGGCGGCGGGCGCGGCAATCAGGACACCCACTAAAAACAAGCCGCTATTTAGCTCGGACAAAATCATGTAGCACTGGTTACAACATAAAATCCAAGCCGTCAATAAAAATGTAGCATGGGTTACAAAATAAAACCTAGACTAAACCAGCCTGCGCCGCTACACTTGGAACAGTCATGCCGCGTTCCAGAAACAAGACATCCGGGCCCGTGCCGGGGCAGCAGGCGGAGAACTTCCGCCGCTCCCGCCGCGACCATTCTCTCGAGACGGCGCAGGACTACGCCGAGGCCATCGCCGACCTGACGACGGCTCAGGGCGAGGCGCGGGTGGTGGACCTGGCGCGTCGGCTTGGCGTGACGCATGTGACGGTCAATCGCACTCTGGCGCGTCTGCAACGGGCGGGGTATGTGAACACGCGGCCGTATCGGGCGATATTCCTGACCGACGTTGGCCGCAAGCTGGCCGCTGAGAGCAAGCAACGCCACCAGACCGTGGTCGCCTTCCTCCACTCCCTGGGCATCCCCAAAAAAACGGCGGAACTGGATGCCGAAGGCATTGAACACCACGTCAGCCCAGAGACACTGCGGGCCTTTGAACGGCGCTTGAACAAGCCCTGACGTCACCACTCCGAATCCCGGACCAACCCGTTCCGGTTCGCCATTGAACGAACAATCGCGCGAGAATGATGACCCTCCATAAGAAGAATGGTGGCCCTACGCAAGTAGTGCCAAAA
>PKZR01000417.1 GCA_003133815.1 Limisphaerales bacterium
GCGACGAACTGCGGCCAGATCAAGACCGGTTCCCTCAGCCGCTCGGACCGTCTGGCGAAATATAACCAGCTTCTGCGCATCGAGCAGTTGCTGGGCAAAAACGCGGTTTACGCGGGTGTGAACGCGCTGAAGAAGAGCAAGTGAATGTAGCGGCGCGCACGGAGTGACGCGCCCTACCGGCAATGCAAAATTCCAAACCGGAAGCCGTTTGCGGCTTCCGGTTTTTGCTTTTGCCGGCGGCGGTCAAGAGATAGGGTGTTCACCCCATTGTTCAAACGATGGGACCGGTTAAATTGACACCACGAAAATATAAATTATGAAAAAACTATTCATCCTCACCGCCCTCGTCGCCAGCGCCGCCGGCCTGCAGGCGGACGAATCCCACGGCTTCCAGGCGTCGCTGACGCCGGACATCGCTATCTACCCGAAGACCGCCGAGATCCGCGGCCTGTCGTTGAGTATCTGGGGCGAAAACCCGCAGCACGGCGTCGCGCTGGGCCTCGTCAACGGCAGCACCGGCGGCAGCACCGGCTTCACCTGGAGCTTCTACAACTACGCGGATTCCTACACCGGCGTCGCGTGGGGACTGGCGAATTACAGTAAGACCAGCTTCACCGGCTGGCAGGGTGGCATCTTGTTCATGCCCTGTCTGGTCAACGTCTCGCAGGGCACGTTCACCGGCTTTCAGGAAGGCGTGGTCAACGTCGCGCAGGAATTCCACGGCTTCCAGCTCGCGCTGGTGAACTACACGGAAAACCTCCACGGCGTGCAGGTCGGCGTGGTCAACATCGCGCTGAACAATCCGTGGTTTAATGATTTTCCCGACAAGCTCGCCACCGGCTTCCCGATTGTAAACTGGTCGTTCTAAAAATTGCGCGGCAAAAATTCAAAACCCGGAGCGAGGAAACTTGCTTACGGGGTTTTGTTTTCAATCGCCCCGTTTCATCTGGAAATAAATGCCAAAAATCAATGCGATGCAGACAAGCGACATCCAAAACCACGACACGATCAAGAACGACACTGCCATCATCGCTATGCCGCCGATGAACGGCGTGATTTCCCGCTGCCTGCGCGCGTAAAGCAAATAACCACCTGCCACCGCGCTCCAAATCACGGAGGCAAACATGAAATGTTCGTCCAGCATCCCTTCCGTTTTGATGCCGTTTTTTTTCAGCACGTCGGTCAACTGTTTCGTCACCGGATTGTCATCGGTGATCGCGGGGTCAATGAAGTTCGTGTCGGTCGGCGCGGGCGAGTTGGTGGCGAACATGGAAAAGGCGAACATCATCGGCAGGCAAGCCAGAGTAAATCTTTGCAACGCACTTCGCATCCTTCATCCATTGTCGCGCTGCCAGTTCACTTCGTAAAGAAAAACCGCTGCTGCCGCGCTAATGCTGGGCGAATCCATTTCGTCAACCATCGGAATCGCCACCGCTGCAACTCCGCGCCGCTTGCCATGGAAAAACTCTGTGGTAGATTCCCGCCGTGAAGCAGTTCTTCCGCCCCAACCTCAAGCGCACCGGCCGCATCGCGCGCGGCGTCACCGGCACGCTCTGCCTGATCGCCGGCATTGTGCTGGTGGATTTCGTGCTGTGGCTCGGCCTGATTTTTGTCGCCGCCGGATTGTTTGCAATCTACGAGGCCTTGAGCGGCTGGTGCGTCGCCCGCGCCTGCGGCATCAGGACAAAGATTTAATTTTTCCCATCCGCGCGCGCGCCCAGCAGCGTGAGGTTCTCCAGCTTGAACGGCGCCTCGAACGTCTGCATCTTGTCATAGACCTCCGCCACGATCCGGCCGTTCGCGGGAAAGTTCGTCTGGCACTCGTAGGTGAAATTGAAGGCGTTCATGCCGCTGCTGCCGTAGCCGTTCTGCCGGAGTTCCGTCTTGTTGCCGTCCACCACCAGGCTCAACGACTTGAGGCCGTCCGGCGTGGTCTTCAGGTGCAGCACCATGTCCTGCGCGCCGTTTTTCTGCCAGCCTTCCCGGATGGATTGGATCTCCGCGTCCAGGTTCGTGCCGGTCGCGCCCTCTTTCAGCGCATCAAAGCCCAGGTCAATTTCCTTGGTGCCGCCGGAAACTTTGTATTGCACCGTGCCGGAAAGTTCCTTCAAGCCTTTCACGCCGCCGCCGGGCGGGTTCAATTTGAATTCCAAGATCGCCGCCGTCTTGTCCTTCCCAAGCTTGGGGAAATGCGCCTTTCGGTTCCAATCCGAATCCGGCAACAGATCCGTGCCGTCGTCCGCCGTGGCGGTGCTGATCACCGTTCCCTCCGTGACCGACTGCACCGAACCGGGAAATTCCACCAGCAGCGAGACCGTGTAGCTGGCGTCCCAGTTGTTAAACGCCGGCGAGTGCTCATCCAATTTGGCATTGAGGCTGACGCCGGCCACCTTGACGCTCTTCAATCCGCCCGTCGCTGGCGCGGCGGTGACCTCCTCGGCATCGTCCGACGATGAGAACGACATGGACGACGTGGACGAGCCGACGCGCAGCGCCTTCTTCGTCTGGGCGTATTCCGCCTGCGCCGCCGCCGCTTCCGCCGCGTAATCAAACAGCGGCTTTCCGCCCGCCACCGTCGCGCTCACCGGCGCCTTTTCGCCGAAGACGAACTGGTTCATGTCCGCGTCCAAGGCCGGCTTTTCCTGCATGTCGTCGAACCCGGTGCCGCCGTGCGCCTGGCACCACGCGTCGTCATTCACGAGCTTCTGCATGACCGCCAGCATTTTCGCGCCGTCAAAGGTGATGGCCAAATTGCCGGCGGCGTCGTTGGT
>PKZR01000152.1:0-9337 GCA_003133815.1 Limisphaerales bacterium
TGTTCGTCGAGCCGTGACATGGTGCGTCATGCCGCTGGCAGGGTTTGCGACGGCTGCACCATCGTTGGTTTATAGAGTTCACCAAGAATGGGGCTGTAATCGTTGAATTTGATCAATTTGATGCCTTTTGCGCCCGTGGCTTCCTCCACCTTCGCTTTGACAACATCATTCACCGTGTCGCGATACATGAGGCGGGTGTCCTGACGGTAATATGTCTCCTTGCGAAACCAGTTCTCGTAGATCGGGCCGACAACGGGCGATTTGATGAGCGTGGCGTCCAAGTCTTTCAAACCGAGGGAGACGGCATTGCGGAGCAAATAAATCGCAGCGATGAATCCGACAATCAGGATGCCGATTCCGAGAATGATTCCCGCTACTTTGAATATCAATCCTGCAATCATCAATGCTCCGATCAGCACAACCAACAATTGCCAGAGCTGGATCACTGCGGGGATTTCAGCAAAGCGGCAACTGAAAAAATATGCCGTGCCGAAGGGGGCGGCGCAGATGTCGAACACCAATCGCTCGCGGGTCATGCGCAGATATTCACGCTTGGCTGACAACAAACCGCCCTCGGCAAAATCAACATAGAAGATTTCCAAGCCGGGGACTTCGCGATCTTTCAATTCTTTTTCGACGGCGGCATAAAAATCCTTCGTGGACGTATTGAAGCCGGGAACGAGTGAATACCAGTGGTCAATCACGTCCGCTTTTTTGGATTTGAAAAAATCGAACATAAATTTATTTGGCTTTGCGTGGCAGGACAAACAGGGCTGCTCCGAAGATCAATGACAGATACGCGCCGTAGGCAAGGATGTGCGTCAGGTCGCTGCCAATTTTGTTATACCAGTAAATGCCAACGCAAAAGGGAAGTGCGCCGGTGAGTTGCCCGACAATCATTTGGCTGCGCTTGGTGACACCGGCGAAAATGGTGATGGCGCAAAATATCGGGATGAGCCAAAGCAACCGTTGCCCGTCGCCAGATTTTTGCAGGTCAAAGCCGGAAATATTGCCGCCTAAAAATTGCGCCCACGGCAGAAAGAAACTGACGCCCAAACCGGCGGCACACAGATTGACCAATTGCGTCCGGCCTAAATTGACGGTTTGATTTTCTGTCGCGGCAATGGTGGGTGTGGATTCTGATTTCGGTTTGATGGTGACTTCATCGGGCATCATGATTTCCTGTTAGTTGTTATTGTGAACCGTGGCGAACCATCCCGTGACCAAGTAAAACAATGCGACAGGTCGGTGTGACGTGAGGGACAATGAGATTTTACAAGTGTGCATCACCGATGCAACAAAAATCCACCTCTCCATAAGAGGGGTGGATTTTTTGATCTTGATAAAGCGATGCTTATTTTTGCTTTAAAACTACGAGTATGCAGAGAAGAAGTATCAATACGATAACAAGAGTGCGTTCATTCATCGGTAAACCTTTCTAAACAGATTTTAGACCGTTATTGGGAGATTGCTACCATAGCATGATAGCATATCGCTTCAGACTAATGCAAACAGGTATAGGGGTTTCAAATTTAACATCTCGCAGAATAGCCAGCGGTTTGTTCTATCGTAGTATAAGCAACCAGTGAAAATTGCTTTGAATTCAACGCTGTGTTAGAATAATCCAAGAGTGGTAAATGTGCCTCCGGCAGATGGAGTGTGTGCAATAACTTGACTGCCGGTCGATGAAAATCAACTTCACGCGCAAGGAATAGCCATCCCCACGTATTTTGATAGATGTGTGTAGCCTACCGGAAGACAAGTTCTTGAGCGATGAACACGAAAACTGCGTTGGTCAGCCTGACCGCGAACCCAACCCCTCTCCACCGGTTACACATCAGCCGGTGGTTTTATCATTATGGCTGAAAGCTCGACCTTGTTTGAGAATTCTTTTGTTCGCAGAGACATTTCTGTAGATTCTGTTGCAAAATCTAACCGCACTCCCGTTTTCTCTAAAAAATTGCGACCCCAAGTAAATACCTCTTCTTGAACCGATTTGCTTTTAAGACGTTTTTTTGGAAATCTCGGAGAAATTCCATTAAGAGAAGAAAGCCCCCATAATCTTGAATAACCGTCAGTATTTTTTACAAAGGCACAAACTCCAATTCCAGAATGAGTTTCTAAAATTGAGCGAGCGGCGACCTCCAACGAGACCGAATATCGTTCAGCACAAGCTCGAATTACACCGAGGCACATTTGTGGTGAGAGTATTTCAAATTCTATAATTTTGCTATGATCAACAAGAAGACGAGAGGCAAACTGATTGCACAACTCCTCGCAATCATAATAATTTTTTTTGTCCGTGAAAGATGGAGAAAACGCCCAATTTTTTTGCAATAAGTAATGTCCTAGTTCGTGGGCGGCAGTAAAGCGATCAACAGCGGTCAAATTTTGATTACGCCTTTGTCCACGCACTACAACCAGCCAATTTCCATCGCCATCTTGTGCCAGTGCGCCCGACCGACTGGCACTTGATTCGAGAATTATGCGGATTCCAAGTCCATCCAATAATTTTTTAATGTCCAGCTCATCCTTAACACCGGCCCTTAATTTTTCTGCACTGGTAATTAGCCAAGCGCTTAATTCAGCTTTCATTAGGCTTCACTAATGTTCTTAAAAAATAAGCACCCAACGGATACTTGTTTTCCGCACTCATATTGCGAGCCGCCTTTTGTTCCATGACTTTTTGTTGAAAATATGGACTCTCTTTAATTTTAGAAAGGGAGTTAAAGATCACAATAGTTTCTTCACTCACTGTCCCTTCTTCTTGTGTGACGCCCATTAAACAATTTTTTACCGCCCGTTTAAACAAGCGAAAATATTTTTTGCTTTTCTCACCAAATCTGGTTTGCATTTCATGTGCGGCTTTTTCTTTCATGAACACTTCAATACGCCATAAGCTTCCGAAACGATCTAATTGCGCCTCGCAATGTCCACCGGCCAGTCTTACTTGTTTATCCTGATCCCATTCATTCAATGTTTGAAATGTGCCATTATGGACTATCTTTACTTTGGCAATTTTTGAATTCATGCTGCGAGCGGGGCAATACATTACAACGCTCCCTGGCTCCAGATGAAAATCTTTTTCCAAAGACGCCACAGCCAGCCTGCGGATTTCTGCCGCTTCACGCTTCGCTTCAATTGTTGGCTTTCGTGTTTTATCTGCTCGACCTAAATAATGATGCTCGATCATTTCGAATTGTGCAGTATTGAGATCATCTTTATAAATGACCCCGACAGACTTATAAATGTCGCGGCCTGCCAGTGCTTGAAAAAGAATCATGCTAGATTCACATTTTCTTTCGACGCATTCTTTTAGAAATGCTGTAATCAATTCTTCGTCAGAATAGGCCAATATTCTATTTTCAAGACCATCAAGCCATTGGTTTTTTTCGTTCGGTGGAATGTGTGCCAAAAGTTCGCTGATACCACGCTCAAGCATTGCTGCGGCAGCACATTTTGTAGGGTGAAAAAGAACTGACTCCCCAAGGTTATAACGCGCTTCTAAAAGATCCAAAATTGATGAAATAGCATCTCTTTTAGGCCGATTTCGCTCACCATAAGAAATCACAAATTGAGGCACATTAGTTGTTGGATGACAACGAATTTGCATATACTCAAACAGTCTTCTATCAAAAAACTTCGGTTTCCCAATGTGATACCAGTCGCGATATAAATAATCCAACAAATCGGCACATATCGTATTCCCAACAATATCTCGACAGACGCCAATCCGAACACCAGCAATCTGCGTATCTGTAAATTTGGTGTCTTTTGAAATGATTCTTTTTAAGATTGATGTAGGCGTATCAGTCGGACTGCCCGATTTAATATATTGGGAGTATAACGAGTTAATTAAATCTCCCAAAGGTTTAGAGCTTAAGCCTATTATCCAATCGTCTTTTCTGAAAACCAAGTCAAGACGGCTGTCGCCATCATGTGGTTCCAATAATCCCAATTCATCTTCAAGGGTATGACCAGCTGGCAAATGTCCAATGTCGTGCAGTAACGCGGCAAGTCGAACGAATCGTATCTCTAACGGTGTTAATGGTTCAGAAAATGCGCAGTTGGATTCCTCTTTTGACCCCTTCTTTTTGAATCTACGAAAACTTGCTTCAATCGCATTAACAATTTTCTGGGCAACCCAAACGGTTCCTAGGGCATGTTCCATTCTCTTATGAGTTGCACTGCGATATACTAAATGTGCCTGCCCTAGTTGATATACCTTTTCCAATCTTTGGAATGCAGGGTGATCGATGATTTTGACTTCGTCCTCCGTAAAACGTATGAAGTCGTGAATTGGAATAAAAAATTCTTGGTCGTCACCGAGTTCACGATCAGGAATATCTTCAGATTTATTGACACTTTCCCCCTTATTAGGAGTGATGAAAGCTTCTTTGGAGGCGGGGATAGGGGTTAAAGAGAATTGTTTTTCAGGTTCACCACCATCATTCGCCGGATTTTTCATAATTAACTTACAACGTAATGAATATTTTTTTTATTTCAAGCGGTTATTCATGAAAAATTACACTTTAGAAAAACGAGGCGATTTTCAAAAATCGCCTCGTTGTTGTAATAATTAGTTGTAGAAAATACCCAATTCTCATAAAGAACTGTGATTTTGATTTTCATCAACTGGCCGGTGAATGTTCTTTGAACTGAAGCGTCAATTCACCGGGTCTTGGCACATGAATTTCTGCCCAGTGTCCGGGTTTAAACCCTGCCTGCTCAAGCCAGCGTCCACTCAACCGTATCCGTGGCTTTATTTTCCGATAAAAGGAATCACCAACAGGTTCAATTTTTAGGCTGCGCCGTTTGACTGGTTTTTCAAAATCAGTCATGGACGGCCTCGCTTTCTGGAAACGTCCGGCCAAGAATGAAGTCAGATGCCTTCTGCGCCTGCGCCGCCGCCTGCACAATCACCGTCTTGTCATTTTTCAACTGCTCAAGCCAGCCGTTTAGATACGCGGCGGAGTTGTCAATCGTCCGTTCGCCAATCTCGGCCTGCCCGCACAGAAACGCTGCGCCCATTTCGGCAATCAATTCCTCTTTGCAATAGGGATTGGAGCCAAAACCGGCTGATTCCGTGAGCGTGGATCGTTTCAACCGCTTTTCATGGCCGGTCGAATGAACAAGTTCGTGGAAGACGGTGGCGTAATAGCCTTCCGCTCGCTCAAACCGTTCGCGTGGCGGCAAGCCAACGCAATCCTCGCGCGGGGAATAATAGGCGTGGGTCATGCCGTGTTTCAGAATCGGTGGCTGCGGCATACCCGCCACAATCTCCTCCGGCTTCACGATGTCATTAACGGATTCCTGCACCGGCTCGGTGCTGGTTTTCAGTCCGTCGCACTGTGCCACATTGAAGACGTGGTAAAAGCGAAGCAGATATTTTTTCTTCTCCTCACCCGTTTTCTTGTCTTCAACGGTCGTCTGTTTCCAGAAAACAACGGGACATGATTTCTCGCCCTTGCGAACGCTTCCGCCAAGCTGTGATACCTGCCGGAACGTGAGCCAGAATGGTGACTCATACCGCATGGCAATCAATAAAAAGACATTGATGCCGCGATAGGGATGTTTGCTGACGAAATTCCGGGGCAAGCCGGTCCGTGCCTTCCAAGGCCTGTGCCAGGGGATGGTGCCCTGCTCCAGCAAGGCGATGATTCGATCGGTGATACGGTCATACGTTGGATTTTTCATTGTGATGCTCCTGTGGTTGTTGGTTTGAAATGAACTACCACTATGAAGCGTATCTCCCTGCGCCGTTTCAATGAAGACGGGCAGATTTGCCGGAAGCGGCAAATGAAAAAAGAGCGACCCTGACGGATCGCCCTTGTATTTTTACTCCGCCTTGAATTTTAACTGTGAAGCCAGACATTCGCCAGGGTCAACGTCATCGCGCGGCCCCAGATATACCGGCTGATGCAGGGCATGGCTGGCGCGATAGCCGTAGAGATACCGCACCTCCACGACCGCACCGACCTTGGGAATGCCGTGATTGGCTGGGATGGTGACGTTACCGCACGAAATCAAGCTCCTGCCTTTGAGCAAACTGATCTCCACACTGCGTTGGATGTTCACCTTGGCAACGATTGCCGACAGCGTGGCAACGAATTTGAATTTCAACTGCGGCCCACCGCTGTTGGGCTTGCCCGGCGTGTAAGGCGCACCCAACCGCTTGAACACGATGCCCTCGCGGTTTTCCCGACGCAGCCGCTCCCATAGTTCAATCTTCCGCTGCGTCGTGAACGCGGTTTCAACAAATCGGACATGGGGATGATTCGCGGTGGACAACAACAGGCTCACCAGACGTTCGAGCCGTTTGCGATAGGGCAACGGCCGCAAGTTCTCGCCGTTCCATTCGAGGAGGTCGAAGGCGTGGTAATCATCACCGATGGATTCGCCGTCGGGGATGAAACTGCCGGGCAGAATGCGGATGTCGTCTGACACGGTTTCCGGTAATCCGACCAGTAATCCTTTCTTGTTGATACCCTCGATGTGGTCGTCCTGTTTGCGGATCAGGAGGTGCCGCCCGTCGAATTTCTCCTGCGCGCAATATTCATCGTCGCGCAACAACCGCTCCACGTCGACTTCTTCGATTGCATTCAACAATTGGGGCAAAATCCCCGACGCCTGTTTGTCCGTGTGCTGATACGGTGTGCCGTCCTCACCATCGGTGTAAGGAGTTTTGGGGTGATTTTTCTTTTCCTTCACCAACTGCTTGAGGATGCGTTTGGCGCTGTCGTAATCCACCGGCACGGCGGTCTTGGTGCCGGTGTTCAATGTTGAGCCACGGCGACCATGGGCGTAATTGACTACGAACAATTTTCCCGCCGGTTCAATCGCGACCTGATATACTTTGTCCGACGAACCTTTGCGGTGATACAACGTGATTCGATCCTGTGCTTCCATGACTGCATTCATACTTTTCCTTTTTGTTGGTTGTGGTTTGAGATGAACTGCCACTTTGAAGCGTATCTCCCCGCGCTGTTTCGATGAAGACGGGTAGATTTGCCGGAAGCGGCAAATGAAAAAGAGCGACCCTATGGATCGCCCTTGTGTATTAATTCGGCACTTTCGATTTATTGCGCCATTTGAAACAGGGAGCTTTGAGCTTTGTCGGCAAGCTGACGCGCAGATTCCTTTTGTTTGTGTTCGCGGACAATGCGTTCCCCGTCAATTCCGGTTTCGACAATCAGGTTGAACGTCTTTGGCGTGAAGCCGAATTCCCATTGCGGAATTGGCAGTCTCCGTTTCGTTCGCTTCATGGCGATAGTCAGTTGATGACGTGATCAATCACCTCAACTTTCTTCAACTGGCTGGGGAGTGGATTGCAGAGGTCGAGGCAATGATCCTCAACGGCGTCACCGTGAACTTTGGTGATACCCTTGAAACCCATGCCCATTTCCTCGTAATCGAGGAGGAAGGTGAGCGTAGACCATTGTGGGGCGAGTTTTGACAGGAACGGAATGGGCGGCGACCATGCGGTATCGAAGAAATAGGTGAGATGTCCTTCCCGCTCCTCAACCAGTTCGGTAGAACACGCGCCCCATTTGCAGCCCCAATTCATCAGTTCCCATTCATAACCGGCCTGGTCATAGCCAGCCGATACAACCTCCGGCGGGACGGGTGTGAGGCTGTGGAAGTTGAGAACATTTTTCTTTTCTTGTTCCGTGTGCCACGGCGAATTGCCGATGGCATTTTTCTTGAACCGTTGAACATCTTCGTCGGGTCCAAACACAGTGAGCTTGTTGTTGCACCAGTTGGGCATAATTTTCTCCTTTGGTTGTGGTTTTGAAATGAACTGACAACATGAATCGTATGCTCCCATGCCGCTTTGATGAAGACGGGCATCTTTGCCGGAAGCGGCAAATATAAAAAAGGGCGACCCGATGGATCGCCCTTGTGTTCACTTACGATTGAGTATTTGGACTTCGGATTGCGGTGAGATGCGGAACAGCGCGGGTGGCGGGTGGAAGCGAACCGGCTTGTCAAAGCGTGTTTTGAAATCACGCACTGGCCGGTTCACAATGACAACCGCCGCGCACTCGCTGACGTGGACAACGCGGCACAGCCGCTCGTTGAAACGAATGACATCCCCAGCGCGAAGCCGGAACGGACGGCTTGCAGTCCGCCAGATGATTCCGAACTCAATCTGGTTCGGGTCATTGAAGCCGCGTTTCTTGCGCGCACTCATGCAACGCCTCCAATGAGCAATTCCGCCTCCTGCACGTTTTTGAGCAACTGATCAATGTCCCGGCTGCTCAACGTCCAGCCGCGTCCCGGCAACTCCGCAATGACCGCCCATTTGAAGCGCTGGTAGAAGTTCAGCGCCTCTTGGTCGTCGCCCAAGTGGTCGGCAAGAATTGCCAGCGCCAGTTGCGCCGGGCCGCTGCCGCCATAACCCCACTCGAAACCGCTGGGGCTGTGGTTCCACAAGTCACGGCGTGGATTGAGCCTGCGGCCGTCCACCGTGACGGTGACGGCATGACCTTCGCGGATTCCTACATACCGCTTCATTGGAAACCTCCAAAGATTTCGTTTACGTCTTCCAGGCTCAAATCCTCCGGCTGCTGTCCGTCCTTCTCGAAGGTGTGAACCTTGACGTAGCAGAATTTAGACAGACGCGTGGCGATGTCTTCGCGTCCCGCCCGTCCGGCCTCGTCTTCGTCCAGCATGACGATGACCTGGCTGCGACTGTCGGTGTGCCGCCTGATCAACTCCTCCTGTGCGGCTGACATGGTGCTGCCCATAAGGGCAACGACTCTGCGGCAGCCGTGCTGGTGAAGATTCATACAGCCGAAGAATCCTTCCACGATCACCATGGTCACTTCCGGCGGCTCTTTGCCTGCGCGGTCAATGTTGAATAGCTCCTGTGACTTTCTGAAGCCCGGTGGCAGTTTGTATTTCGGGGTGTCCTCGTCAGGCGGTTCGCCGGGGAAACGACCAGCATATGCGACCACCTTTCCTTCCGCGTTATGGATCGGAATGGCAATACGTCCTGCCATCATGCCTTTGGCACAGAAACCGACGCCAAAATCCACGATGGTTTCAAGCGTCAATCCGCGCTCTTTGATGAGATATGGATATTCCCGCTCCAATTTGTCCAAGCGGAAATTGAGCGGCTTGTTGGGTGCGCCGTTCTCCTGCGCTGGTGCCGGCCTTGCGGCTGGCTTCGGTTTGACAACTTCACCGTTCTTTTCCGGCTCACTCGGTTCTTCGGCTGCTTCTTCCGAACTTACCGACATTTCGGCGGGGTCAAGATGAAACCATTCAATGGCTTTGTTGGCCGCTGCGAGAATGCTCACGTCCTCCATTTTGGCGATGAAGTCGAGGGTGT
>PKZR01000152.1:9351-9717 GCA_003133815.1 Limisphaerales bacterium
GGACTTGTTCCATGGTGATGGCCGCTTTGACGGCTCTGAAGTCAACGAACTTTGATTTTTTGGGCATAATACTCCTATGGTTTTTGATTGTGATGAACTGCGCGGCTCTGAATTGAACCGCCTCCATGAAGCATCCTACCGCTCCTGCCCAAACCCACTAGACGGGTAGATTTGCCGTTTCCAGCAACCCTCCTCACAAAATGAGATTATTAAGCTTGTGTCACAACCTCGGTGCGGTTCAATTTGGTTTTGTTATGCAACTTCTTTACAAAGCCTATGCGTGCGAAAAAATGGAAGGGGGCAATTTTCTTTTGCCCGGATACCCCGTCGAAGCCGGCAAGCAGAAAAGCCTGCCACCAGGATCCA
>PKZR01000219.1:0-2860 GCA_003133815.1 Limisphaerales bacterium
AGCCTCGTGCCGCAGGACTTGTTCCAGGGCGACGTCAAATACAACGTGGATTTCCGGAATGTCTATGCAGGCATCCTGGAAAACTGGCTCAAGACGAAGAGCGAGCCGGTTCTCGGAAAACAATTCGAGCCGATGCAGCTGGTTTGAACTGCGATTGGAAAATCGCATGACGAAAAAATTAAATCAAAAATTTAAACCCTGATTTCCGTTTCAAAAGCTGCCACAAACGGAAATTCCCGTCCCAAAAAATCTGATTTGAATTGCAATTGTGTCCGGGCACGTGTAGAACAAGAGACGAAAAATCAAACCCTGTCAGCATGATGAAACGGAATCTTGAATCTTTTATGAACATCAAACGAAACCTGATTCGATTCTGTCTGTCGTGCGCGGTGCTGCTGGCGCTGCCGTCTGTGGTGCAGTCCCAATTCACTTACACGACCAACACCGACGGCTCGCTGAATGTTTCCCAATACACCGGTTCAGGTGGCGCGGTGACCATCCCCGCCACGGTCACAGGCTTGCCAGTGACCACAATCGGATTTGAAGCTTTTTTTAATACAACCTCCTTGACCAGCATAACCTTCGGAACAAATGTCACCGACATTGGCATTTATGCTTTCTTTGATTGCGTCAACCTCACAAACATTGTTGTTCCGAGCAGCGTCACCAACATTGAAAATTACGCGTTCTATTATTGCCCAAGTCTTTCAGGTGTTTATTTCCGGGGCAACGCTCCCAGCAATAATGCAACGGTGTTTACAAGCGATGCCAATGCCATCGCCTATTATCTGGCGGGAACAACGGGCTGGCAGGCTGCTTTTGATGGCATTCCCACGGCGACATATCTTCCATACACATACACAGTAAATGGTGGTGCCGTTACCATCACGGAATACCTTGGTTCAGGCGGCGCGGTGACCGTTCCCAGCACGCTCAACGGGTTGCCGGTGACAAGCATCGGGAATGATGCATTCTATCAATGTGCCAGCCTGATCAGTGTCATCATTCCCAGCGGAGTCACCAACATCGGGGTCGGGGCATTCTTTTCCTGCACCAGTCTGACCAGCGTCACGATTCCCAACACCGTCACCAGCATCGGGAAGTTCGCGTTTGAAAACTGCCTGAGTCTGACCAGCATCACGATTCCTGCCAGCGTCACCAGCATTGCAACCGTTGCCTTCGCCGGCTGCACCAGTCTGACCAGCGTGATTTTCCAAGGTAATGCACCCACCGCCGATTCGTCCATATTCGCCAACGACAGCAATGTGACTGTCTATTATCCGCCGGGAGCCACAGGTTGGGGTTCGATGTTTGGAGGATTTCCGACCTCGAACGGGTCGCCACAAACTACATTTCCATACACCTATACCACCAACAACGGCGCGATCACCATTACGGGCTACATCGGTTCAGGTGGAGCGGTGACCATACCCGGCACAATCAGCGGCCTGTCGGTGACCGTCATCGGATACGAAGCGTTCTACACAAACCAAAGCGTGACCAACGTCACGATTCCCGACAGCGTCACAAACATTGGCGCGGCGGCATTTGCGGGCGGCGTCAACCTGACCAGCGTCACGATGGGCACCAACCTTGTCAGCATCGGAGCCCAGGCGTTTCAAGTGACCCGGCTGGCAAGCGTTACAATTCCCAACAACGTCACCAGCATCGGTGACGAGGCCTTCAATTTCTGTGAAAGCCTCACCAATGTCACCATGGGCACCAACGTCATCAGCATAGGCACCAATGTATTCTATGAATGCCTCAATCTGCCCGGCATCACGATTCCCAACAGCGTCACGAGCATTGGCGACCAGTCGTTTGAAAACTGCTATGCCCTGACCAACATAACGCTTTCCACGAATCTCACCAGCATTGGGAACGGGGAATTCGGTTCCAGCGACTTGATCAGCGTCGCGATTCCCAACAGCGCCACCAACATTGGAAACCAGGCGTTCAGTTACTGTGCAAGCCTGACCAACGTCTTGATTGGCACCAATGTAACGAGCATCGGAACTAACGCGTTCTATCAATGCCTCGGCCTGAACAGTCTCACGATTCCCAACAGCATCACCAACATAAACGCCTACGCGTTTTATGGCTGCACCAATCTTGCCAGCGTCACCATGGGCACCAATGTCAGCTTCGTGGGATTTGCGTTCGCGAACTGCTTCGGTTTGACGGGCGTAAATTTCATCGGTAACGCTCCCGTCACGGCCAATAATACAAATGTCTTTTCTGGCGACACCAATGGCATTGCGTATTACCTGCCTGGAACCACGGGCTGGGCGGCGACGTTTGACGGCCTTCCAACGATTCTGATTGTGCCATATACCTACACAACCAACAACGGCACGATTACCATCACAGCCTACACTGGTTCGAGCGGCTCGGTGACAATTCCCAGCTCCATCAACGGGCTGCCCATAACCACCATCGGAACGAACACATTTGCAAATGACACGAGCCTTACCAATGTCACAATTCCCGCCGGAATCACCACAATCGGAACCAACGCGTTTTCAGGCTGCCTTGGCCTTACCAGTGTCACCATACCAAACAGCGTCACCAACATAGGCTTTGGGGCTTTTGCCAATTGCACCAACCTCCTCGCGATCAATCTCAATTCCGGCAACACAGCCTATGCGAGCGTCGCCGGCGTCTTGTTTAACTTGAGCCAGACCATGCTCGTTGAATATGCCGATGGCAAAACCGGAACTTCATATTCGATTCCCGTTGGCATCACTAACATCGCGAACTATGCATTTTCGGGTGCCAGCCTGTCAGGAGTCTATTTCCAGGGCAATTCTCCCGCTCCCACCAATGACGCAACGGTCTTTTCAGGCGACATCAGTGCCAC
>PKZR01000219.1:2909-13878 GCA_003133815.1 Limisphaerales bacterium
CATCCAGCAATTTGCGTTTGCCGGATGCACCAGCCTCACCAATGTCAATTTCCTCGGCAACGCGCCCGGCACCGATTTGACCGTTTTCTCCGGCGATAATAATGCGACCGCGTATTACCTGCCGGGAGCAACAGGATGGTCTTCCACATTTGACGGAATCCCGGCGGTGCTGTTGAATCCGCCCACGCCGCATGTGCCGACCACCGACGGCAGCTTCGGCGTGAAGACAAACCTGTTTGGCTTCGACATCACCGGCACCAACAACCAGACCGTCGTGGTTCTGGCCACCACAAATCTGGCCGGCAATGTTTGGACACCGATCCAGACCAACATCATCAGCGGCAACGCAGTCTATTTCAGCGATCCGCAATGGACAAATTATCACACCCGTTTCTATCGCGTCCGCTCGCCCTAGCCGTTCCAATCCGTTGCAATTAGTTTGAGTTGTGATTTGAAAAATTAAATCATGGCTGGGACATGATAATCGAATCAAAAGGAGTCCGGTTCGCAATCCCGGCGGTTTTGATTTTCGTTTTCGCGACCATCACCTTTTATCATCTGGGAAACCGGCCGCTGATTGAATACGACGAATCCATCTACGCCCAGGTCGCACGCGAGGCGCTTCAAAACCACAGCCAACTCGACCTGACGTGGCTCGGCTACATCGCGCAGCACAAGCCGCCGCAATTTTTTGACAAACCGCCTTTGATCATCTGGATGGTCGAGACTTCCCAGATCGTCTTCGGCATCAACGAATTTTCCGCGCGTTTTTGGACCGCCATCTTCGCCATCATCACGCTGCCGCTGGTTTTCCTGTTCACCCAAAAACTGTCGCAATCCTTCACCGCCGCCATTCTTTCCGTCGCGGCATTCTTCGCCGCATTTCAATTCGATGATTTCGCCGGCGTTTTGCAACTGGACATCCCTGTCGGATTTTTTGTCCTGCTCACTCTGTATTCATTCTGGCAGGCGAGGGAAAACGACCGCTATTATCTGCTGTTCTGGGTGGCGATGGGCCTCGGCGTGATGACCAAAAGCGTCATCGGACTGCTGCCGCTGCCGGTCGTCCTGATTTTTTCTGTGCCGGAGGCAGATTTCAGATGGTTGAAGTCAAAAAACTTCCTGCTTGGCGGCCTGCTGTTCCTTGCAATTGTTTTGCCGTGGCACATCCTACAGCAAATCCATTATGGCGGGGCTTTCTGGGATCAATATCTGATGTATCATCTGCTCAAACGATATGCCGTCACGCTCGACAGCAACGGCGGCTCGCCCCATTATTACTTGGACATCTTTTTCAGGCAGCGGATTTTGTTTTGCTGCCTGATGCTTTCACTCGTCTGCTTCATCGCCAGATCGTTCAAGTCAAAGCCACATTTTTTCCTGACCGTGACGCTTCTGTTCATTTTTCTGTTCTTCAGCACTGCGGCAACCAAACTGCCGCCCTACATCCTAGTTGCCTACCCATATGTCGCGATCATGATTGGGATAACGTTTGTTTCTCTCGCTGGCTGTCTCGAAAAATCCGGGAAAAACTCCGGCAACATCTTCATCGCCGCCATGATCCTGTTTTTTGTGGCTGCAAGCCTTGAACACAAGCAAACCAGGGTCGCGCAGGAAAACGACCCGCAACTTGTCTCCGACAAGGCCGTCGGCGAATATCTGAAGACCCACAACCTCGACCAGCACATCTATTATTACTCCGTCAACTGGCAAAAACCGGCGGTCACCTATTATTCGAACCGGCCCGTCTATATCAATGATTTCTACCGGCAGCACAAGCCGGAGGACAGGTTCGTCCTGATATCTGAAAAGCCGCCTGATTATCCGGATAAAACCCTCCTGTTTTCCGCCGGCACGGAACAAGTCTATCAAATCGAATAAGCCGGTAGTTTTGCAAGGATTCGCCGCGCGCTGCGCTGTGCTTTGGGCCTTTTGAATGAGAAGAGACGCTGCCGACAAGATGCTTTTCCAAGTTAGAAACCATTGAATTGCATCAGTAATATTCAAGGAAACGGATGCCGTTTCGTGAAGCCAATGTCTTGCTCTGACCCATTTCAAGGCCAGTTCTTTCACTAAAGCATTGATTCTATTGGCTAATAATGAAGTGGTGGCTGGGGGCGGAATTGAACCGCCGACACAAGGATTTTCAGTTTTGCTTATGCGGTATTTTCAAAGCTCGCTAAATCATTGAATAAATCCTAAATAATCCTTTATTATCAATGATATTATACGGTTTTGCATCCTGAAATTTCTGGACTTGACCGGAAGGCAAATCTAGGCCAAATTAAGGCCATGAATGACAGAAGAAGTTTGAAGCAGAAGGCGGAAAAGGCGTCCCAAACCTATTCCAAGACAGACGTGCGCTACTGGCGCGATAAACTTTTCCAGCGGTCAAACGAAGAATGGAATTGCCGAATCGGTTTTGGCGGACGGCAAGATCGTTGGCCGCTCCGAACTGCAAACCGCGAACAGGCTGCGATTAAAGCGCGGGACATCTGGCTTTCGTTACAAACACACGGCTTCCCGGCGACAGAAATCAAATTCAAACCATGGACGGTAGCACCAGAACAGACGCCAGCGCGGACGTTGACTGTTGGCGACTTCATCAAGGCTGTGACCGCCGTGGCCGTTGTTCGCCCTACCACATTGACAACTTATGTCCGCAAATTGCGTTTCCTCGTTTCTCAAGTTTCCAAGGTAAAAGGCACGCGGGCAAAGCATGATTACGTTCACGGCGGCGCAAATAGGTGGCGCGAGCAAGTGGACAAAACCCCACTGGCCGAACTCACGCCGGAAAAAATTATGCAATGGCGCACCGCGTATATTTCGCGGCGTGACGGCGAGCCATTAAAACGTGGAAGCGCGCAGCAAACCGCCGCGTCCATCATTCGCAGCGCAAAATCACTTTTCAGTCCGAAAGTCACACGCAACTTGGGAATCAAGTTGCCGTCCCCACTGCCTTTTGACGGCGTGGATTTAGGCAAGCGTCCGCGCACCCGCTATCAGTCGAAAGTGAACGCTGCATTGCTGGCGACGCAGGCGCACGCGGAGTTAAAAGAAGCGCACCCAGAGCAATTCAAAATTTTTCTGCTCGCGTTTGGCGCGGGGCTTCGCCGAAGCGAGATTGACCGGCTGACTTGGAAGCACTTCAACTGGCAGCGCGGCACGATTTCAATTGAGGCGACAGAATACGGCCTGACCAAAACAGAAGGCAGCGCGGAGGAAATTGACATTGGAACTGACTTGCTGGCTTATTTTAAAAAGGCAATGCCTGCGAGCAAAAGCGAATTTGTGATTGAATCCAAGTCCGCGCCAACCGCCGCGCCGCATTGGAATCGCTACCGATGCGACGGTCATTTCAAGGCCATGTTGGAATGGTTGCGCGCAAAGAGCGTGACGGCTCGAAATCCACTTCACACGCTGCGAAAGGAATTCGGCAGTCTCATCAATCAGAAATTCGGAATCTTCGCCGCGTCCGCCGCGCTGCGTCATTCAAACATCACCATCACACGCGAAGCCTATGTTGACCGCAAGGAACGCATCGCATTGGACATCGGCGAATTGATGCAAAAGCAATCCGCCGCTTGACTAATGAAAACAAAAACCATGCCGGATGATTTTGCCGACTCGTTTTTTAACGAGGCCGTTCAGAACGTGCTTGAAACAATGCGTGAATCGCATTCAGACAACGCAAACGACCGGACGGAACAACTAGCGTTTCCAATGACTGCCTTTTTTGTGACGGACACACTTGCGAGCACTTGTTCACGTCACCAACGCGCGACAAAATTTCTTTGGTGCTATGGTTGTGAACCGGACTTTTGCGCCCGGCTCCTCACTGTGCTGACCGACTACTACCAGCACCGGGAAAAGCTAACCGTTGGCGAAATGCTTGCCGAAAACGTAAATGCGGAGAGATCAAGGCAGACTAGCGATAGGCGAGTTGAAAAAGTTAATGGTGCTTGGAAGTTCGTGCATAAAGTGAAGTCAAAGCGTCCGATTATTTGGGATGCAATCGCCGCCGGACTTAATAAGGAATTGAAAAGGTTAAAAGGGCATACAGTCAAAGGCGACACTTTGCGGTCTTCCATTTTCGACAACGAAATAAAACGCCGCCGGAAAATTTTGCAGAAATGGGATGATAATATCACGGCTTGGGGCAGGATGCAAACGTCATAACAACGACTGCCAATTTATGACGGTGACTTGCTAGGATTTTCCTGAAGGGTTTGGAAAAGTATCGTCGTGAAAATTAAATCACGACGAATCGAAAAAGAAAAACTTCTCAAACGAAGCCAAGCCGCTGACTTACTTGGCGTCGGCTCACGCACGCTGCGCAACTACGAAACACGCGGACTTCTCGCGCCGATCAAACTGAATTGCCGCGCTGTATTTTATCGCGCTTCTGATGTGGTGAAAATTCAAAGCGGTGACGTTCAAACAACAGCCGACAAGCCGACGGAAATTTTGCGGACACGCACCGCTGGCGGAACATTCGCACGATTTGACGCGAAAGGCACGGGGCAACGTGGCTAAATCTCACAACGGCTGGCGCAAACTGTCCGGTAGCGCGAAACGCAAGATTGAAAAATTCCTATCGCTCGGTGAACGCGCGGTGCGCCGACAATTTGTAGCGGCTCGGCGGCGGGAATTGAAAAGGGGGACGCTGTATGAATGAGCGCGCCCGCCGAATTGGTGGCGAAAAAACCGAAATTCCGCCAGCCGGAAAAAAGGCTTCAGGTGGCGATTTATCCACCTCAAATCATCAAATCATTGGCAAATCGCAAGATTTAGCCTCTGCTGGGCCGCCACCGCGTCCACCGGCAAAACGCCCTTCAGTTCCGCCGCCGCGCAAGTATCCTGCGCTTCAGCACTTGGACGGATTGTCCGTGGATAAACTCAAACAAATAGCCCACGACCAGCATGAGCAAATTCTTGAATTGTTAAACCGAGATAGTGGCACGGCCAACGAATTGATTGGCCTGCGCGAAAAACTCAATGCGCGGATTTTTTCTCCGGCCAAACGACCAAAAGAACCGCAACCGCGCTTTTCTCTCGCCGGTGTTGGCATTTGCACGCCCGGCAATCTGACAACTATTTCCGCGCAGGCAAAAGCCGGAAAAACCGGTGTCGTTTGCGCAGGGATTGCCAGCACTTTTGCCGCGCCTGACTCTGATTGTTTAGGTTTCACGTCTCAAAACTCCGACGGTTTTGCGGTGGTGCATCTGGACACGGAACAATGTCCTTTTGACCATTATCAGGGTATCAAGCGCGCGGTTCATCGTGCTGGCGCAAAGGCCGCGCCCGAATGGTTGCATACGTATTGCCTCACAGATTTACCAAGCAAGGAAATCCGCAGAGCGATCCGTTTCATACTTGATGAGGCCGTGCGAAAATTCGGCGGCATTCATTCGCTCATACTTGATGGTGTCGCAGACGCCGTTGCGGACGTGAACGACGCGGCGGAAGTGAACGAATTTGTTTCCGAACTTCATGCGCTGGCAATCAAACATAACTGTCCAATCGTCGGCGTGATTCATTTGAATCCCGGCTCTGACTTTAAGACGCGCGGACATCTTGGTTCGCAGCTAGAGCGCAAATCGGAAACGAACTTGCGACTCGAAAAGGATGAAGACGGCGTAAGTGTTATGTGGGCAGACAAAAATCGCCGCGCTCCAATTCCAAAAAAATCCGCGCCGTGTTTCGCATGGGATGATTCGCGGCATTTGCACATCACCGTTGAGAATCCGGCAGAGGCAAGGGCTGACGCAAAACGCGAACTGAATCTGGCGACGGCGCGCGAGGCGGCGGGGCATGTGTTTGCGCAAGGAAAAAAATCCGCGCTCCCCCACGGCGAACTGGTGCAGCGGATATGCGACGCAGACGGCTTGCAGCCGAGCGGTTCACGCCGTCGTGTCGAAATATGGTTACGCGATGGAATCGTCACGAAGGATGACGCCGGATTTTACCACATATCACCATGAAGGCTATAAGGCTATTGAAAGGCTATTCGGAGGCTATTCTAGCGTTAGGCTATAAGGCTATTCCCGCATATATGTATATGCGGGAGAATAGCCTTCCAAGTAGCGTAGCACACAATCACAACAAAACCTTTTCTTGCGCGACTTCAAATCTTTGCGCGCCATGTTCGCAATCGGGGACAAGATACATAACGGTTCTATGTATAAGGAATCTCTTTGGCATGATGGCAGCAAGGGGTGATTCACCTTTCCGATGGAAAGCCGCTCGCCTCATTTTTCGATTTTAGCAGCAATCAAAACCACGAACAAAAGAACATCACATGAAATGGACGATCAATAAAGCCGCCAGCGAGTTTCGCTGTTCACGCGAAACATTAACTCGCGGACTGCGCGCCAATGGTCACGAAGTCGCCAAAGGCAACGCATTCACAACGCTTCAAATCCATTCTGCGCTGGCAGGGGATTTGAAATTCGAACGCGTGCGACGTGAACGAGCGCAAGCGGACAAGCTGGAAATGCAAAACAAAATTCGTGACGGCCAGCTAGTCGAATTGCCGGTGGCCGAGCGTGAACTTTATTTTAATCTCTGGTTGCCGATTAAGCAGCAGTTGGATTTGATGCCGGAACAACTTGCCGCGCTCTGTAATCCAGAATCACCGGAAACCGCCCGCCTAGTGATTTTCACGCACGTTGAACAAATCAAATCACAAATGAGAAATCCAAAATCAAATAAACCATGAGCATCGAAAGACGAAATACCCACCGGCTAGTGCGCCGATTGATAAAAAGATTCTGCGCGCCAGTGCAATCGCAACCGAACGTAAAGCCGTCGGACAATCCTTTAACGGATATATCCGATGCAAGACCACGAACAAATCAGCGGTAAAAAAATCCATGCGCCGGATGGTTTCGCTTTTGAGGGTGAAAATCTTGTGCCGGTTTGTTTGCCGGAAAGTAGCAATGACCCAGCACTGGTATTGCTTCATGCGCTGGAGGAAATAGGTTCAATTTTCCCCGATACGTCAAAGGCTGTTGCATTGATCGAAACGTCTTTAGACATGGCTGGCGACCAGCGCGGCGCGGACGCATTGAAACGCTTGGCTGAAAAACTCAAAGGCACGTCGGCGGGCGAGGCTGTCCGCCGTGTCATTTTTGGCGAGGCCGAATCGTTAAAGGTAGCCGCAGAACGCGCCGGAGTATCCACCTCTGCCATCTTTTACCAGCAACAGACGATTGAAAAGCGGTTAGGCTTGAAAATTCAGGTGGCGGAATCGCCAGCTAAAGAAATTCCGGCAGGTGGCTAATTAGCCACCTGACCTTTCAAAACCCCAATAAAAGCGAGGCTTAACAAGACCCCTATTAGTGATAGATTGAATTTTTTATGAATATCATTTCACGAATCTTTAACGCAATCGCGCCCGGCGCGACGACACCAACCGCAACAGCATCCGCGCCCGGCACGCCGTCAGTGACGCCAGAAGGCTATCGCGCCGCCAATCGCGGCACGAAGCTCGAAGATTGGCAGATTAAATTCAGTTTGTATTTTCCAGAATCATCGTGGAGAGGAAACGAGTTTCTGGCTTTTCACCGTCCCGTTGTTCCGCAAAAGCTGGTGAAACAACTTTTGAATCGCGCGGGCGAAATTTTCAATGACGCCGACGTTTCAAAGCTGCGCGAGTTGCACGCAGATCAAACCCGGATTCATGCCAAGCTCGAAGAATTAAATTTTTGGGCGTCCACGAAGATTTATTTGGCACAGCAAGAAACGGCGGCGCAAAAAATTCTGGACAGCAACTTGTCGGAAGTTCCACCGCTTCGGTCTAAAAAGGAAATCCGTGAAGGAATTGGCCGGGCGCGCGAAGCATTGCACGTCGAGCTGGTGCGACTTGGCGAAGCGGTTTTTAACATCCTTGCGCCAGCTTGCGACAGGCTTCGTGCAGTCGCCCGCGACATGGCCGAAGCCCAGGATGCGAAGGAGCGCGCGGTGCATGACGGCAATTGCGGCGATGAAATGCCTTTTGTGCCAAGTGGCTATCTAAAAACGCTGGCGTTTCTCGCGCTTCATTCATGCGACGCGCCAGTGAGAAACTTTTATCTGACAAAACGGTTAAATTGTCCCGACCCGGATAAACTTTTGGAAATATGGTTTCCGCCTGTCTCCGTTTTACCCGCACGTCCCGCGCCGCAATCCGACGCGGAAAATCCGGCGTTGAAAGAACGCCGCGACCGTGAGAACGCCGCACGCGACGAAAAGCACAAGGCCGCGCTCGCGGATAAAAATGAAATGGTTTCCAAGATTCAAAAAATCGCACAGCTTTCAAACGAGGAGCGCGAACAAATTGAGGTGGATAAAACGGCTCGCGTTGCAACCAAGGCCGCCAGCGTCCCTGAAACGAAACAGACGCCATGAATCACCTGCGAAAAACTTTCATGGCGAATTTTTTCTGCGCTGCGGCGGAATATGCCTTCAGGCGGGAAATGCGCGCGCCAGAATCAGAGAGACGATTCTGGCAAGGCCAGACCGAATCAAATGTGGCCGCGTCCAAACAGGACGATCCGCGCGCCGTGGAATTGATTTTGCGCCTGCGAAAAAAACATTGCGAAAATCCCGCCTTTATCAATTTATGCAAAACGCTGCCGACATTCTAAAAAATCCCGTTGTCCCAAAGCCGTCGCCGACAGCGGAGATCAACGAATCCGTTGAAACTGTCTTTGGCGAGTGGTTCGCCGTGCGGATGATTCAAGATGTCGCGCACGTCAACTTTTTCGGCGAAGTCGGCTGCACGCGACCGTGGCAGGAATTGGTTGCAGAAGTTAAAGGCGCGAAGGACATCAAGATTTTCGTGGATTCTGTCGGCGGCAACACCATTCCGGGTGTAGAAGTATTTCGCGCGCTGAAAGGCCGCGTTTCCGAAACGACAATTTTGAACCGCTGCTTTTCCGCCGCGCTGCCGATTGCGCTGGCCGGAACGCGAATCAGGATTGCGCGCCATGCGCGGATTCTTTGCCACGCTCCGCACTCGTGGATTTATGCCAACGCGGAACAGATGGTTGCGGCGGCGCGTCAGTTGCAAAAGTATTCCGCGTTTTTGGAAAAAATCATCATGGAGCGAACGGAGCTTTCCGAAACCGTTGTGGCCGGATGGTTGAACGGCGCAGATGTTTATTTCACGGCGGAACAGGCCGTGGCTTACGGGCTGGCCGATGAAATCTTTGACGCGCCAAAATTTGAGCCATGCGACGTGCCGGTTGCGAATGACGACGCCGGCACGGTTCAATCCGGCTTCACCGATGATGAGCAATTTGCGCTGGACGTTTTGAGCGCGCTTCCACGGTTGACCGTCCGCGACCGGCAAAACTTTTTGCGCGAAGTCTGCGCGAGTCTTTTTTACAACACCGACGAACTGCCGAAAAATTTATGAGCAAAACTAAATCTGATTCAACCACACTGGCCATAGTCGAAGCGTTTCGCGCCGATGGCGACGCAAAAACTTTGCCGTTTAATGTGCTTCTCAATATGGCGTCGGCGTTCGCCGATGAAGTCCGCATACACGCCTTAACTGATAAGATTTTCCTCAACACGGCGCCGAATGTGCCGGGCGACAATCCGCCGGGCGCGAAAAAATATCCGGCTCGCACGGAAACTGCACCGGAATACGAACCCGTTCCCGATCCCGCCGAAACGGAGACCAGTCAGCCATCAAAGAAAAGCATTCCCGACTATTCCGAATATCAAACGCACGTCGGCACGCTGCAAAACGCCGGAGATATTTTGTGGGCGGACGAATCCGGCGATGATGAAAAGATTGACGCCATCAAGAGCGCGGTGGGGGCTGTTGACGGAATCCGGGCGACCTTGAAAAAGTTTTGAAAATTTCGCCCGCGCCGTGGCGAATAGTAACGGCGGTTGTCCGCACATGGCCGGTTGTCGCATTCGCTCGCGGCAACCGGCCTTCAATTGGTCGGCTTCAAAGCCAGTGCGCGAAGGATACCTGCCACTAGGCGGCGTTCTACTGTGCGCAATACCAGACGCGGTAGCCATTGAAAGTATCCGCGCTTGGAAATGCGATGATTGTGGCGTTCTCTGGCGAGGCCAGCATCTTTTGAAGGTCAATTTCTTCGTGCGATAATTTCAAACCTTTTAGGTCAGCTACGGCGCGTTGCCTCGTCACAAACGGAACGGTGACTCCAACATCACTTCCACCCCACACTGAAACTGAACCTTCATCATGCGGTGCAAGAATGTCCGCTAATTCGTATCCTCCCCTGTCATTCACAATTTCATTGGCTAGATTATTTTCACGGTTCACAAAACTAGCCACGCCACCGGGCAAGTCCTGGATGAGAATACTTTCGTTCAATCCCTTAACGCGGCACAGCGGAATTCCAGTATTGGAATTGTAGTCCAGCACGGCGGTAATGGTGATTGGCTGGTTGGTGGAAAGCATGACGACGTAATCGTATTGCTCGCCTTTTCTTTTTCTGAAATCAGCCTGTTGCATGGCGATTAAGAGCGCGAATTGCCGCCTGCCAACGACAATTTTTTGGACGTAGGCAACGTCATCGTCAACAAGATTGGTGACGGCCAGTGAAAAATTCCGGCCTTCCATTTCCACGATCACGGAATTTGTTGTCGCGGAGACAAACTCGCCGGGAAACGTCACGCCGGATTTGAAAGTCCATGTGTGCATCTCGGCCAAACTGAATTGGCAAATTAAAATCAGGGCTGCGCTGGCGAGGATGATTTTTTTCATGGTCATGGTTTGGTCTGTTCCGGCACATATTGAATGCTGAAACCGTCGTGCCGCCTGTCGTCCCGCTCCGTCCGCTTGACGAGACACCGATTGCCATCTGTCCATGCCAGTTCCCAGCCATCTTCGCCGAGTTTTGACAATGTTTCTTCCAAGCTGTTTAGTGTAACTGCGTCCGTGAATTTTGTGTTGGTTTTCCTATCAAGGTTGGTCTGGTCTGGATTGAAAATAATAATG
>PKZR01000083.1 GCA_003133815.1 Limisphaerales bacterium
CTGCCGGACGGGGACGCCGCAGAGCAGAGCGGCATCCCCACCTCGATAGAAACGGCGATGGCGCGGTTTTGGTTTTGCGATGGGCTGGCTGGCAAATCCGGTTGCGCGATTTTTTAGAATTTGGGTCTGGCGAAGATGGCACTTAAAAAGAGCCACTGCATTATGAGAAACTGATCTTAAAATTGATAGTAATGGTAAATGTGCAATCGCCTCTCACAAAAGTTAGAGTATAAAAGAATGAGCCGCTTTCTGTTGGTGTTCCTTCGAATTGACAGGATTTGCTGCGTTGACCTGAATTGATAGAGCCTCCGGGTTGTATTCCTGGTGGCAAGGTTCCACTCCCAGTAATTAAGTAACTAGAATCGAAACCAATTGGCTGACGATAAGGAACATCGACTATTCCTCTATACGTTACCTGTGAACTAGCTGGACATGGAGAAACGCCTTGCTTAAATATTTCGTAAAAAACATCACGAATCTTGTTGACTCCAACTGTTGTGGGAGGATTAGTAACGGTAGTGGTCAATGGCTGCACATTATCCATTGTGACTCTTAATTGTGGAACGCCGACTACAGCAGGCAGGGCAGCCGTGGTTGGAAAATCACTTGAATCGGTGGAACCGGCCACGTAAGCGTCTTCAATATCCAGCGCAATGGCGTTGCCTTGATCCGCGCCGCCGCCGCCGATGAAACTTGAAAAGTAAAGCTGTCCGGCGGGCGTCAAGGTGGTGACAAAGGCGTCGCGTCCGCGATTCAGCCCGGCATAGACGGTGGCGGGATTGGCGGGATTGACGGCCAGCGCATTGACAGTGTTGCCCGCGAAACCGACGGAGTTCCAAGTCGCGCCGCCGTCCGTGCTTTTGAGCAGTCCCTGGTTGCTGAACTGGTCCGTGCCCAGATAAATGGCCGGTGGCGAATACGCCGTGCCGCTCGTTCCGGTCAAACGATAAAATCCCTGCGAACCGCTCATGGGAATGGTGACGGTGATGATGCCGTTGTTGGTGACCGGCGATTGCGAGACATTCTGCCAGCCGGACGGATTGAGCGACAGTGAGGTTTGCAATGTGAAACCGGTGAACGAAGCGGGCCATGACATGACGTCACTGCTTCCCGAACGTCCGATGGTCAGGACCGGAAGGCCGCCGGACGCCGCGCCAAAGGCCAGCGCGGTAAAGTCGAGGGCGTTGTCCGCAACCACCTGCGACCAGTTGGTTCCGCCGTTGGCGCTGCTGAACAAATAGGCAGTTTCAAACGTGTCGCCGAGAATCGCATAAATCGAGCCGGAATGTGCGGCCAGCCCCGCGATAGGCAGCGCGGCCAGACCGTTGGTGGTGGGAAACCAGCTTGCGGCGGCATTGGTGCTTTTGAAGAGGCTTTGTTTTGTATCAAAAGCGCCGCCCGCGCCGGCATAGAGGTTGGAGGAGTTTTGCGGGTCAACGAGCACGGCCTGGATGTCCAGATTGCTCAAGCCGTTTGTGGCCAGAGTCCAGGTGGTTCCGCCGTTGGTGCTCTTATAAATGCCGCCGGAATTAAGTCCCGCGTAGAGCGTCGTCGTCGTGACGGGATCAATAGCCAGAGATTGAATGGGTCCGCCCGACAGACTTGTGATGTAGTTCCAGTTGGTTTCGCCATTGATCGTCTTGTAAAAATTGCCGCCGTTGCCAACGTAGAGCGTTTGGGGATTCAGCGGGTCTATCGCCAGGATGCTGGCAATGGTGTTGCCGTTCGAGCTGCCGGACACCGGGGCCGGAATCAAACCCGCGCTGCTCATCCAAGCCCAGGTCTGGCCGCCGTCCGTGCTTTTGTAAGTGCCCGCATAACCCGAGCTGAAACCAGCGAGAACATAGATGACCAATGGATTTGAAGGATCAACATGAATCTCATAAATGATTCCGTTGCCCGGAACGGGGCTGCTCACGTTCCAAACGCTGGCGGCGTTGGAGGACGTAAAAAAGCCCTGTTCGCCTGTTGACTGGACGGCGTTCAACTGCGGAAAGTTTGGCGAGTCGGTGAAACCGGTGACGGCGACAGCTCCATCCTCGGGACGGACGGCTATGCCGTTGACCTGATCGTCGCCGCTGCCGCCGAGGTAGGTGGAATAAATCAGATTGGTTCCGGTGGAATCCAATGCCGCGACGAAGCCGTCGCCGACCGGGAGGTTGTCGCCTGCGCTGACTTCGTTGCCGAAGCCGTGACCGCCAAAGGAAGACTGCAAGGCATTTGTCACCGGCAAACCGCCCAAGTCATCGTTGCCCGCAAAATAAACATTGTCGTTGAAATCAACGCCGATGGCGCGGCCAAAGTCTCCGTTTTTACCTGCGAAATAAGTTGAATAGACAAGGTTGCCGGACGGATCAAGTTCCGTGACAAAGGCGGCGCTGTAAGAACTGGAAACGGCGGCATTGGTCGGTTGATAGGCATTCAACACCGGAAAGTTGGTCGAGTAGGTCCAGCCGGTGACGAAGGCGTTGCCGGAAAAATCCACGGCGACCGCCCCTCCGCTGAGAGCCGGATTAGTTTCATACAACGGCATATTTTCGGAACTGCCGCCGCCGAGGTAAGTGGAATACACCAGCGCGCTGCCGTCGGCGGTCAATTTGGCGACAAAGGCGTCGCCGCCATTGTATCCGCTGATCCCAAAACCACCGGCGTAGACTGGCTGCATGGCACTGGCCACCGGGAAATTTGAAGAGGTCGTCCAACCCGTGATGATGGCATCGCCATTCGTGTCGAGCGCGATGCCGTTGGCGGATTCATTGCCGCTGCCGCCGAGGTAGGTGGAATAAACAAGGGAGTTTCCGTTGGAATTGATTTCGGTGACAAACGCGTCGTAGGTTGAAACGGCCGGGCCGGCATTGGTGGATTGCAGCGGGTTTTGCGTTGGAAAATTGGTGGCAGACGTGTAGCCGCAAACATAAACGTCGCCGTTATCGTCCACCGTGATGCCCTGGCCTGAGGTGGCCGTGGCGGTGGTGTCGTTGGTAACGCCGCCGCCGAGATAGGTCGAAAACACCACGTCGCCGTTGGTGTCCAGTTTCGTAACGAACGCAGCCTGCGATCCCAGCAGGCCGGCTTGAAGCGGATTCAAGGTGGAAAAATTGCCCGACGTGGTGTTGCCGGTGATATAGACATTGTCATTCCCATCCAGCGCGATTCCCAGGGACTGGCTCAAACCGCCGCCGCCAAATGTGGCCGAGTAGGACAGCACAGGGTCGATGATGAGCGGTTTGGTCTTGTCGTAACCTGCGATTTCAAAACCGACTTCCATGGCCGAGTGCAGTACGTAGCTGCCCGCNNAGGCTGATATTTTCCACCCCGGTAAATTGCAGAAGGATGTTGTTTGGGTTCGCGCCGGGCTGGACGACAAGGTCATATTCCAGCTTTTGCTGGTTGCCGTAGTAGATCAAATCCACGCCCGGATAGACGTCATGATATTTCACCCTGGCAAACATGGGCGCACCCGTGTGCCATCCGGCCGGATCGTTGCCGGTAAAATAATTCGCCCTGCCCTGCATCGGGTCCACCCCTTCAACCCTGGGATCGGTGTTCGCCCCGGAAAGTTTCAAGCCGATGATCTGCGGATCACCACCTTTGACGTTTTTCTGAAGCGCGAGCCATGCCTCGCTGCGTGTGAGCAAAAGATTTCCGTTCCGGCCGTGGGCAAGAAATTCAACCGTGGAATCCGCCTGTCCTATGTTGGCCTCGAAACTGATGGGCAGGTTTGCATATTCCGCCATGTGACGACTGCCCGCCGGAAGAATACCGGCCCCAAAACAGACGTTGTATAGAACGCCTGCCGTGCAAAGAAGTCCCCAAACCTTCACGAGAAATGAACGATGGCAAACGCCCTACCATTTTGCAAGCTAATTCAAACCATAAGCGGGCTTAATAGGGATTATGCAGTTAACAAACTTTCAACATAGGGAAAGCGTGCTGCGCTGTCCCGTCGCCGAGTGCAGCGCCAGGCATCGGAAAAAAGGAGCTATTGCCACATTCGTTCCGTCCTGCCGGACGGGGACGCCGCAGCGCGGCATCCCCACCTTGATTGAGTAGTCGGGGCATGAACCATTTTTCTCGGCTGAAATTTTTGACGTTTTTCAATTTCTCGGATTGCTTGCGCCCGCATTTTTAGTTTTCATCTGCGGCTGTGAACATGAGCGCCAACACCACGCCGCCACGCCAGAGAAAATTGCTCGTCGCCAACCGCAGCGAAATCGCCATCCGCGTTTTTCGCGCGGCGACGGAGCTGGGCTTCCGCACCGTCGCCATCTATGCCGCCGAGGACCGGCTGGCGATCCATCGTTTCAAGGCGGACGAAGCCTACGTCGTGGGCGAGGGCAAAGGGCCGGTGGGCGCGTATCTGGACATTCCCGGCATCATCGCGCTGGCCAAGGAAAAGGGCGTGGACTTCATCCATCCCGGCTACGGATTTTTGTCGGAGAACGCGGAGTTCGCGAAGGCGTGCGGCGAGGCGGGCATCACGTTCGTGGGGCCGCGCGTGGATTTGCTGCGCAGCATGGGCGACAAAACCGCCGCCCGCGCGCTGG
>PKZR01000182.1 GCA_003133815.1 Limisphaerales bacterium
CGGGTGCTGACGGCGAAGTCGCACAAGTTCCAGACGAACGTGCCCCAGATGAACGGGCGCGCCTTCAACGCGGCCCAGGCGGTTTCGTGGACGATGGCCTGCCATTCCTCGGGATGCCACTGGCCGTCGGGCTTGGGTTGTTTCGGATTGTCCTCGTGCTGGGTGGTGTTGGCGCCCGCGCCGTATTCGCTGATGCAGATGCCGCCCGATTTGCTGTCCATGCGGCGCTTGTCGAGCGATGAGCCGAAATCGTCCTTCGCGCCCCAGCCGCCATACCAGCCGGGATAAATGTTCCAGCCGAGCAGGTCGGTAATCTTGTTCATCTCCGGCCGGTCGCTGATGCAGGTGGCCGCGATGGTGGGGCGCGTCGGGTCTTCGCCGTGCGCGACGTTCCTCAAGTCCTGCAACTCGCGGTGCGGGTCGGGGGTGTTGGCGCGGATTTCGTTGAACAGGCTCCAGACGAAAATGGAGGGGTGGTTCACGTTCTGCCGGATGAGGTCGAGCAACTGGTTGCGCGACGTGTCTTCGAATGCGGTCGAGGAATTGATTTCGTTGACCTGCGGGATTTCCGCCCAGACGAGGATGCCCGCCTTGTCGCACAGGCTGTAAAAATAATCGCTGTGCTGGTAGTGCGCGCAGCGGATGACGGTGGCGCCGATTTCCTTGAGGAGCGAAATGTCTTCGTCGAGGTCCGCCTCGGAAACCGCCCAGCCTTCGTTGAAGCGGTCCTGATGCTTGTCCACGCCGTGCAGATGATACGGCTGGCCGTTCAGGAAAAATCCCTTGTCCGGGTCAACGGAATAATAACGCAGGCCGATTTGCTGCTCGACGGAATCAATCACCACGGTCGGAAGGTTTGTTTGCACATCAGCAAGCAAAATTTCTTTTGCCACCGGGTTCACCTCGCGCAGTTCCACAACGGCCTTGTAAAGATAAGGGTCCTTGCGGCCGTTCCACAGATGCGGCTGCGGCACGGTGACGCGCAGGGTGTAAGGCGCGGTGTCGCCGTGGGCGAGCGTGATTTTTTGCTCCGCGCCGGCGATGCGGTTGCCGTCGGCGTCAAACACCGTCGCCGTCAGCGTGCGCGACTGGCTTTTCTTGTCGGCGCTGGAGATTTGCGCCGTCACGTCCAGCACGGCCTGGGTCTGATTGACGCTCGTCTGCAACCACTCGACGCCGGGTGAGCCGTGATCGGTCAGCGTGAAATCTTCATCACCCGTCACAATCAGGTGAACCGGGCGATACAATCCGCCATACACCGAAAAATCGCCGCTCAACGGCGCGATGTCGGGAAACTTGGTGTTGTCCACGCGCACGGCGAGGAAGTTCGTGCCGCTGGCGGACAGGTTGGTCGTGATCTCAAAACAGAACGCGCCGAAGCCGCCGCGATGTTCGCCGATTGACTTGCCGTTCAAATAAACGTCGGCCACCAGGCTCGCCGCCTCGAATTTCAGGAAATATCTTTTGCCGGATTCCGGCGCGACGTCCAGCTCGCGCCGATACCAGCTCGGCCCGCGATAAAAATCTTTTCCCACCTGCGCCTGCTCCCAGCCCCAGTTGTGCGGGACGGAAACGGCCTGCCAGCTTGAATCAATCCAGTTCGCATCCGCCGGACTCATGGCCTGCCCGGACAAGGCGGCAGGGTCACCCTGCTGGAAGCGCCAGCCGGAATCGAGCCGCGTGTCGGTGCGCGGCGCGGCGCGCAGCGGGAGGATTGCAGCAAAGCAGAACGCGAGCAGCACGAGCGGTCGGATAAAATAATTATTTTTGAAGTTCATGGATATGATTTTAATTTTCGCGCGGAATCATTTGCCGACCAGGTTGTCGCCGACATAAATCTGATAGTCCTTGATGCGCCCGCCGACGGTGTTGTCGCCCTGGCGCGGGAAATAGCGGAAACCGGAAATGGTCTGCGGCTTGCCGAGGTCGAGGACGAGATAGTGAGGATGATCCGGCTGCGCGTTGCCCCATTGCGTGTGCCAGAAATTGGCGGTCTGGCCGTCAATTGCATTTTCCGCCGAGCCGTCCTCCTTGTCACGCTCCTCGCTGTCAACATAGGCGATGGTCCAGCCATCGTGGCTCAACGACTTGCCGTCGGTGCCGAGCAGATCCAGTTCGGCGATGGCGGCAAATTGTTTGCCGTCCTGCGCGTTTAGCGATTTGATGCAAAAATAACGGCCGGTGGCGGGCGCGGGCAATTTCACTTCCTGCATCGCGGAACCGGGCGCGAACGACGCGGTGAGAACCGGTGTTGCCGAATCCAGTTTCAACGTCGCCGCGGGACGACGCGACCTGGCGAAATCTTTTTCGGGATGCAGTTCGTTGAGGATCGGCTTGGCGAGCCCGGCCACGACGGGTTTTTCCGGGCCGAGCAGATCGAGGATCAGGATTTCGTTTTTGCCAGCCTTCAGCCACGGGCCGGGGACATACATCGTTTCCGTCGGGCCGATGTCCCAATAACGTCCGAGGCAGTGACCGTTCACCCAGACGACGCCTTTGCCCCACGGACGCATATCCAAAAATGTGTCGCCGGGCTTTTCAATTTCTAAAGTCGCGCGCCAGAATGCCGGAGCCAACGCTTTGAGGTAGGCGGCATATGCGTTTGATTTGCCGCCCACACGGCCTTCGTAGTCAAAATTCGGAAATGGACGAAATTTTAAGTCTGCCAGCATTTTATCATCAAGCGGCAGATTAAAAATCTGCCAGCCGGGCAATTCAGTTCCGCCAAGTTTCACCGGTGCATGGATTCCTTTCTGGTCAAAAACTTCCTGGCCGAAATTCACATGGCCCACCGCCTCGACGAGAATGTCGAGCGTCGCGGATTTTTCGCGAGCGGGCAGTTGCATTTTGTAACTGTTATTGCGCCGGTCAAAAATTCCAATGCGCTTGCCGTCGAGAAAAACAAAACCGTAATCATGAATACTCGCGGCTTCGAGCGTTTGTGCGGGGCCAGCGGGAATCGTGGTGCGATACACGATGCAGCCGTGACCCTGATCATATTTATCCATCGTTTCCGGCGTAGCGTCAGCAATTGCATTAGGCAGGTTTGCGAAAATCTGCGCGTATCCCCCCGCTTCAACAGGCGCGATGGTGATGACGGCATTGGTCGGCGGAACGTCGGGAATTTTTTCGCCGGGCAGAAGATATTTTGAAAACAGTTCGCGCGTCTGGAAGAATTTTTCTGTCGGCCAGCCAGCCTCGCTGATGGGCGCGTCGTAATCGTAGCTGGAAGTGTCGGGCTTGAACGGCCGGTCCGCGCCCGACCAAAGTCCGAACGTCGAGCCGCCATGCGCCATGTAGATGCTGAACGATTCGTCGCTTTTCAGCATGTATTCGAGGTCGGCAAGATATTGCGGCGTCTTGCCGAGATGATGCGGCGCGCCCCAGGTGTCGAACCAGCCGGGATAAAACTCGCCGCACATCAGCGGGCCTTGCGGAAGGATTTCGCGGAGCGCCCTGAACCCGGCGGCGGGGCCAGCCCCGAAATTCACGACGGGAAAAAGATTGGTGACGTAGGCCTTTTTCAAATCATAGGTCGGATTGCAGTCGAAGAGCGTCACATCAAAACCGGCATCGAGCATCGCCTGCCGCAGTTCGTCCATGTATTGCGTGTCCCGGCCGAAAGAGCCGTATTCATTTTCGACCTGCACCATGAGGATCGGCCCTCCGTGCGTAATCTGGAGCGGGGCAAATTGTTTTGCGACTTCGTGCAAATAGTTGGTCGCGGCCTCCATGAAATGCGGGTCGCGCGTGCGGAGCTTGATGTCGTCGTATTTCAACAGCCACCAGGGCAGGCCGCCGCCGTCCCATTCGGCGCAGGCATACGGGCCGGGACGCAGAATCACCCACAATCCTTCCTCCTGCGCGATGCGGCAAAATTCCATGACGTCCGCCTGTCCGCTCCAGTCGAATTTTCCCGGCTGAAACTCGATCTGATTCCAAAAAAGATAGGCGCAGACGGTGTTCAAACCCATTGCCTTGGCCATTTGCAGGCGGTTGCGCCAATACTCGACTGGCACGCGTGCGGCGTGGACTTCGCCGCACCGGATTTGAAACCGCGCGCCGTCGAGCAAAAAATCATTCGTGCCGATGACGAAGGTATGGGTTGCGTTTGTGTTCGCGCCGTCGGCGATTGCCAGCCGCACGGTCAGGGCAAGAAACAATGTGACGCAAAATGACAGGCGCTTCACGTGGTGAAGAAAATTAGCGGGAGAGTGCATGGGGATTATTATTTCCAATAGCCGGAAAACTGCAAGTCCCGCGTGCAACGTCAAAACGGGTTTTCTGAAAAATAAAACGACGCCGGACTTGAAAATGCGCTTCAATATTTGCTATTTGAAAGGCGATTCAATGCAACTGCCATGAAAAGAATTTCACCTGTCATTTTACTCGCCATGTTCATGCTGGCGTTTTCCGCAAACGCCGCGCTGACGCCAGCAAATTTGCGCTGCGATTACGTGGTCAATCCGCTGGGAGTGGATTCGTCCAATCCGCGCCTCTTCTGGAAATTGGAAAGCAAGGAACGCGGGCAGATGCAGTCGGCCTATCAAATTCTCGTCGCGTCGTCGGAAACGAATCTTTGGAAGGACAACGGCGACTTGTGGGATAGCGGCAAAATTTCTTCCGGTGAAACAATTCAAATTCCCTACGCGGGTGCCCCGTTGAAATCATCGCAGCAGGTATTTTGGAAGGTCCGCTCGTGGGATGCTGCAGGAAAGGCTTCTGCATGGAGCGAAGGCGCGGCTTGGACGATGGGAGTTTTAGCGCCGGCTGATTGGCAGGCCAAATGGATCGGCGCGGCGGACACGAACATACCTTCGCTGCTTTTGCGACACGAATTTGTTGTGAAGCCGGGACTCAAACGCGCTCTCGTGAACATCTGCGGCCTTGGCCAATACGAACTCACGCTCAACGGGAAAAAAATCGGCGACGATTTTCTTTCGCCCGGCTGGTCGAAATACGACAAGACCTGCCTTTATGACACGCTCGACATCACGGCGGATTTGCAGCGTGGCAAAAACGCCACCGGCATTGAACTTGGTAACGGCATGTATAATTTGCTCTCAACACGGTTCAAGCCGCCCGGCTACACGCCTTACACTTTTGGCCCGCAGAAAGTCATTTCGCAAATCCGTCTGGAATATGCCAACGGCTCGGTCGAGACCGTTGGCACGGATGAAAGCTGGCGCGTCGCGCCCGGCCCGATCACCTCGGCTTCGATTTACAGTGGCGAAGATTTCGACGCGCGGCTGGTTCAAAACGGCTGGAACAAAATCAATTTCAACGATTCAAAATGGCCGTCCGCAATCGTCGTCAACGGACCGGGCGGAGAATTGCGGGGACTTTCCTGCGCCGCGCCGCCAATCCGGGAGTTTGAAATCCACAAGCCGGTTTTCTCGCGCACGATTACGAACGGCGATGCGATTTTCGACCTCGGCCAGAACGCCGCGCACGTCCCGAAAATTTCCGTAACTGGCCCGGCGGGCAGCCGTGTGCGCATCATCCCGTCCGAACTCGGCGACGGTTTGGTGAGCGAAGGCTCGATGGGCGAGCAGCGCCGGAGCGTCATCTGGTGCGATTACACCAAGGCAACGGACGGCGTGGAAACGTGGTCGCCGAAGTTCTTCTACATCGGATGCCGTTATTTCGAGGTGAAATCTTTTCCGGCAAAAGGCGAAACCAAGCTGCCCGCCGTGAAATCCATTGAGGGCGTAGTTGTCCAATCTTCCTCCGAACCCGTCGGCGAATTCGAAAGTTCCAACACATTGTTCAACCGCATCCGCAAGCTCGTCCTCTGGGCGCAGCGCAGTAACATGATGAGCGTGATGACTGACTGCCCGCAGCGCGAAAAGCGCGGCTGGCTCGAGGAAGACCATTTGAACGGTCCTGCGTTGCGCTATGAAACCGACCTCGCACAGCTGTTCACCAAAGTGCTGAATGACATCGCCGACTCGCAGTTGTCCAACAATCTCGTGCCGACCACCGCGCCGGAATTTGCGGTTTTCCGCGACCGAAACCGCACAGCCAACGAGAGGAATAATTTTGGCGATTCGCCCGAATGGGCCAGCGCGTTCATTCTTGTGCCGTGGCAGCAATATGAATTCGACGGTGATCTGAACCTGTTCCGCATTCATTACGACGCGATGAAAAATTATCTCGCCTACTACGGCAGCCGCGCGAGCAACAACATCGTCAATTACGGTCTCGGCGACTGGTATGACATCGGGCCGAAGCCGCCCGGCGTCTCGCAGCTCACGCCCATCGCGCTCACGGCCACGGCATTTTATTTTCAGGACGCGGAGATTATGTCGCGCGCCGCCGCGTTGCTCGGCAAAGACGATGATGCGAAGCAGTTTTCCGATCTGGCGGAAAACATCCGTGTCGCCTTCAATGAAAAATTTTACAACACGACGAACCGTTTTTATGCGACGGATTCGCAGACGGCCAATGCCATCCCGCTCGTCATGGGAATTTGTGATCTGTCGAACCGCACCGACGTTCTCAATGCGATTGTCGCCGACGTGCGCAAACGCGGCAACGCGCTGACCGCCGGCGATGTAGGCTACTGCTACCTGCTCCGCGCGCTGGCCGAAGGTGGACGCAGTGACGTGATTTTCGACATCAACAACCGGTCCGACAAACCGGGCTACGGCATGCAGCTTAAAAAGGGCGCGACCAGTTTGACCGAGGCGTGGGATGCCAATCCCGGCTCATCGCAAAATCATTTCATGCTCGGCCAGATTCAGGAATGGTTTTATCACGACCTCGCCGGAATCCAAAACGTACCGGACAGCGCAGGCTTCAAGAAAATCGTCATCAATCCGCAACCTGTTGGCGACGTGACCTGGACGAAAGCGAGTTTCAATTCCATCCACGGAAAAATAACAAGCGACTGGAAACGCGCCGGTGGGAAACTCACGTTGAACGTGACTATTCCGGCGAACACGACGGCGACAATTTTCATTCCTACGACATCAGCCGATAGCGTGACAGAAGACGGCAAGCCTGCCTTGCAAAGCAGCGGCGTGAAATTTTTGCGCGAGGAAAGCGGTCATGTGATCTACGGAATCGACTCCGGCAACTATAAGTTTGAAGCCGCTGATTAAGGCCGGAATTTGCCCGTAATTAAGAGTATCCATGAAATTAAAAGCCGCTTGTCAATTCATGTTGTCTCTGGCGATAACGGTATTTTTGGCGGGCTGTATCACCACCGACAAACAATCCTCCGGCAAAATCAAGGTGCTCATCCTGGACGGTTACAGCAACCACGCCTGGCAATACAACACCGCCCTGCTCCGTGGCATTCTTGAACCCACCGGATTGTTTGACGTGACTGTTTCCACCACGCCGCCGCCCACAGCCACCAATGGCTGGGATGCGTGGCGTCCGAAGTTCAAGGATTACGACGTGGTGATCCAGACATGCAACGATATCAACCACAGCGGACCATCGTGGCCGAAGGAAGTGCAGAAGGATTTCGCAGATTATGTGCGCGACGGCGGCGGCGTTTATATTTACCACTCGGCGCAAAACGCTTTTGCTAGCTGGCCGGAATATAACGAAATCATCGGCCTCGGCTGGCGTCCCAAATCTTACGGCACGGCCATTTCCATCGGAGACGACGAAAAACTTGTTTACCATCCGCCTGGCGAAGGCATGAACACCAGCCACGCGCCCGCGAGCAACGTGGTGGTGCATCTGCTCGGCGAACATCCGATTCACGACAGTGTGCCGAAAGCCTGGCTTACGCCGCATCTGGAAGTTTACTATTTTGCGCGCGGCCCGGCCACCAACGTGCAGGTGTTGTCCTATGGTCGCGACCCTCGATTCGGCCAGAACTGGCCGATTGAGTGGACGGTGAATTACGGCAAGGGCCGCGCCTACATCGCCACATTCGGCCATGTATGGAAAGGCGACGTGCAGCCGGAAAGCCTGCGTTGCGCCGGCGTTCAGACGATGATGGTGCGCGCGTTGCAATGGCT
>PKZR01000296.1 GCA_003133815.1 Limisphaerales bacterium
TCCACAAACGAGGTCATGCGTTCGCCGGCCGGATTGTCGTAAAGCGCCGGTTTCAGAAAATCGGCATACTCCGTGTAAGGCTTGTAATCCTGTTCCGCCCGGTAAACCGGGTTGAAGGAAATATTTTGCCAGATGTGGTAGCCGATTTGGATTCCGGGCCGGATTGATTTTGCCTTCGCGGAAAATTCCCGCTGCATCTCCCTCATGCTGTCGGACCAGAAAGTTTCCCAGACGAGCAGTTCGGGATTGCGCAGGAGGATGCGCCAGAACTCGACGTAGTAGCCATCGAGCGGACGCTTCCCCGCGCGTCCGTTTCTGATGTAAGGCTCGAGCGCGAGATATGCTTTTTTGACGCGCTCGAAATCAATGCCCTGTTTGGCGGCCTTGGCGGCGCAAAATTCGCAAAAGCAGGAAGTGTGGCCGGGATCGCTCTTGGCACCATGATGCCATGCGCCGAGCGCGTTGCCCAAAGGTCCCTGCCGTTCGGAGCCGCGTTGCAGGCCGTCCACATCGTAGGAACGGATGAAGTCCTCGACCTGTCCGGCGATGAGGTTCTGGAAATAGGGATTGTTCAGGCACGGCCCGCCGGGATGGCCTGCGGTCCGCCGACCGTAAAGATCAATTTCATAAAGCTCGTCCATGCCCTTGATTTGCGGGCGCGCGCGGTTGTCTTCCTCCATCCACGGAATAATTTTCACGCCGCGCTTTTTCGTTTCGGCGGTGATCTGCTGCATCGCGTCGGGCAGGTTGAAGTCGCCCGCGCCCAGCCCGTGCGGCTCCATTTTGATGTCGTGATAGTATTGCGGATGGGCGGTGACAAAGTTGCCGGTCGGATTGCTCGCGCGGTCGAGGCCGGCCCAGGAGGCATCGAACGGATTGCAGTGCAGCATGAGCGTGTTGACGCTGGCGCGGTTCTGGACATCGTCGAGAAACCGCGCGATGCCGTATTGCATCAGATAAGTCACTTCGGCTTGAAAACCAATCATGATTTTGGCGGGTGCGGCCGGAGCATCGGTGGCGCGGCTGATCATAGGTTCCAAACCGAGGCCGGTCGTGACGGCGGTTGCGGCTAGAGAAGCCGTTTTGACAAAGTCCCGGCGGGAGATTGGATTTGTGGAATTCATATCATTCATTAGGGTCTGTGTCTTTGGCAAACATTGCGTAGGGCAGGGAGCCACGTTGAGTTGTCACGGTTCGGCAGGAAGGGATAATTGGTGCATCGCACCTTATTCCGTCGCCGGACGTTGAGATCGGAGACGGGAACGGCGCAGCGCTCTGTCCCTATCTTGATGGTTTGCGGATGGAGTGACCCCACATTCAGCATGCCAACTTTTGGTTGAAGGTTCACGGCGTTGGCTTCGCCTTGGCAACTTCGACTGCAAAGGCGTAGTCCGGCCCAAACATGTTTGAACGGAAGACGACATATTTCATGTCGGGTGTGAAGCTGGGGTTCGGTTCAAGGCGATAGTTCTGCTTGGACATGTTTACCAGTTTCTCCGATTCCAGATAGCCGCCTTTGATCAGGTTTTCGCCAACGGTGTGCTGGTCGCGGACATACACGGGGCGAAACAGGAAAATCCACGGGGAGTTGTTGTCACCGTCGCCGCAGAAGAGCTTGCCGTCGGGAGACGAGTTGTCGTGAATGGAGGATTCATCAGGGTCGTATTGCAGCCAGACGCGCTGCTTGGTCTGGACGTTGTAGCTGGCGATGAATGACACGTGTCCGCCACGAGGAAAGTGGAGTTGATAGAAAACCGTCTCTCCATCGGCACCCCACCATTCGTGGCCGGCGATCTCCATCTCCATCGTGCGCTGATGGATCAACTGGTTCTGAGTGCCGTCGGTGCGGATGGTCCAGATGCGGTCAACCATCTGCCAGTTGCCCTCGTGGCAATAGAGCAGCAGGGTGGGGTCGGTGGGAGAGAATTGCAGATGGTTCAACCAATTGGTGTTGTGCTCCAGCAAGGTCGTCAATTTTCCGGTCTTCAGGTCAATGGTGAACATTGTCATCGGCAGCCTTGCCGCCAGGCGCGTGGCCATCATCTGGCCCTTGTTGGCCGGTTCGCCGAGGTTGACGTCGGACATCCGGCCCAAAGCCACAGTGCCGTCATACGCGCCGCCGGCGTTGGCGTCGCCCTCGATGAACGTGCCGGCGCCGAGGGTTTCATCGGCGTTGATGGCCACCACGCTGGCGCGGCGGGGCAGGTCGGCGAGCTTGCGGTTCTCTCCGGTATCGAGATTGACGCACCACAATTGTGAGAACTGGGGTTTGTCCGACGCGCGCGTGTAGTAGAGGTTTGGCGTTGCGTGGGCCACGATGATCGTCTTGGCCGGCCCCTTGACCAACTGCCTGGCCTCCAGGGTTTCAAGGTTCAGCACCGAGATCCCATTGGGCGTGGTGTAGGCCATCTTTTTGCCATCGGGCGTGTAGCCGTTGTAATTGAAATAAAAGCTGTCGGAGCCGGGCTCGCGCGTGAGCCGGATGATGCGGTGGCCGGTGTCCGGGTCAATCCAACTGGTCGGCGGTTCGGCGGGAGCCGCAGCTGTGGTTGTCGCAGAGGCAGGGGCGTCGTCGGCAAACATCTGAATGCTTGCCATGGCCAAGGTCAGGAGCAGTCCGGTCAATTTACGCATATATAATATGTTCCGTTTAGTTAGGGACGTCGTCGGAAAAAGTTTTATTCAGCCTTGGCGATTTCCACTTCATAGACCTGTGATCCGCCCTGGATGTTGGAGCGGAAGACAATCCATTTGTTGTCGGGTGTGAACGTGAGATTGGGTTCGAGGCGGTAATCGTGTTTGGACAAATCCACCAGCTTCTCCACATCAAACTTTCCGACCTTCACGTCATCGTTTCCGACTTTAATGGTGTCCATCTTGCCGGGTTGCGGCGTGAAAAGATAAAGCCACTGACCGTTGCCGGGCGGATTCAAAGGCTGGTCGTCGGGTGTGCGGTTGGAAACGCCATTCGGCCCGCCGCCGTCACCGGCGAAGAGCCTGCCGTCGTGCGACTGGTTGTAATGCACGGACCATTGCGAACGTTCAAGCGGATAGCGGATGCGTTCGCCGGTCTGGACGTTCACGCCCGCCAGCCAGAAAACGCCGGACTTGGGCGTTTGCAGGTCATACCAGACCGTCTCGCCGTCGTAGCCGAAGAATTCGTGCCCGGCGATTTCCATGGGCATCGTGCGTTGGTGCATCAATCGGTTGCCGGTGCCGTCGGTCCGAATCGTCCAGATGCGGTCCACCTGATCCCACGCGCCCTCGTGACAATACAAAATCAGCGTCGGGTCGGTGGCCGAGCACTGGTCGTGGTTGAGATTGTCGGTCATCGGCATGAACGTCCGGATCGCCCCGGTCTTGATGTCCACGGCGAAAAATTCCTGCATCCCGCCACCGCCGCGACCACCCCGGCGGCCTCGAGCCGGTGCGTTGGTGGAAGCGGAAACCGGTGCCGGTTGAACCTGCGTTTGCGCCGGCGGCTGCCCGGCGGCGGGAACCCGGCGCTTGCCGATGATGGTGGTCTCATCCGCCGTGACCCCGCCGAACTGGCCGGTGAAACCCAGCTTGGCGATGACGCGTGTGGCCTTGGTGTCCACGTCGGTCACATAAATGACCGTCTGGCCGTCCTCATCTTTCTGGTAATACACCGTGCGTGTCTTGCGCCCGACCTCGATGGTGGCGCTCGTGCCCGCGTTGTAGCGCACGCCCGGCGCGACCAGTTCGACCGCTCGTGTCTTGAGATTGACGGTCGCAAGCCCTTCCGGCGTGTAGATGATCATCTTGTCGCCCTGCGGCGTGTAGGAGTTCTGATGGAAATAAAGGCTCAGACTGCCGGGCTCGTTGGAGAGGCGGATCACGCGGTGACCGGTCGCGGCGTCAATCCATTCGGTTGCCGTTTCGGAAAATCCCCCGGATGAAGGCGAGTTGGTCCCCGGCATGTCTGCGGCAAAGGCATGCACCATGACCGTCATGAGCAGGGCAATAGAGACTGTTATGGCGTTTTTTTGAATCAAGGTTTGCCCGACAAGACGTCTGGAACGCGTTCAGGGTTTCATTTTTGTGCCCGTCTTAGATGGCAGTTCTGAATTATTGGACCAGCCCCGGTTTGGTGAACAAGAGTCAAAGCTCCTGTGGGGAATCGATTTTTCCGTTTGAATTAACAGCAGTGCTATGCAGTTGGTAATATCGCCGGGGCAGGGGATGTGCAGGTAAAAATTTTCCGGCAGCCGCCAAAATTGCCAGCCATTTGTTGAACCTCAAATTCCGGCCGGCCGGTCATTATTCGTTCACGCCGGGCGGATTTTCAGGATGAGGTCCTTGCTTTCGACGGCGTCACCGTTCTGCACGCAAATCTCCTCCACCACGCCGTCGGCGGACGCATAGATCGTCGTCTGCATTTTCATCGCCTCGAGCGTGAGCAGCTTGTCGCCCTTCGCTACCTTCGCGCCCACGCTCACTGCCAGCGCGGTGACGAGGCCGGGAATCGGCGCGCCTACTTCCGCCGGTTTCGCGGGATCGGCCTTGACGCGCGCCTTCACGGTGGGCTTCGCGGATTTGTCCACGATGGACAACTGCCGCGCCATGCCGTTCAATTCAAAATTCACCGCGCGCTTGCCCTCGGGATCAACCGCGCCGATGTTGACGAGGCGGATGAACAGCGTCTTGCCCGGTTCAATCTCGATGGAAATTTCTTGCCCGACTTTCATTCCGTAGAAAAACGCCGGCGTCGGCAGCGCGGACAGATCGCCGAAGTCGCGTTCCATCTTCGCATAGCCCGCGAACACTTCGGGATACATGACGTGGCTGAAAATGTCGTCGTCCGTCGCCTCGCGCTTGAGCTTGACCGAAAGTTCCTCCCCGATTTTTTTGAAGTTCAATGGCTTGAGCGATTCGCCGGGCCGGCCTTTGAGCGGCTTGCGTTCGCCAAGAACGACATGCTGGATTTTTTTCGGCCAGCCGCCCATCGGCTTGCCGAGTCCGCCGGACAACATATCTATCACCGATTCGGGAAACGGCACGCTGCCGGGTTCAAGGTTCAAAACATCGGCGGGCTTGATGCCGCGCGTGATGAGAAACATCGTCATGTCGCCGACGACCTTGCTGCTTGGCGTGACTTTGACGATGTCGCCGAAAAGCTGGTTCACCTCGGCGTAAGTGCGCGCGATTTCCGGCCAGCGCAGCGCAAGGCCCATTCCCGCCGCCTGTTCTTTCAAGTTGGTGAACTGTCCGCCGGGCATTTCGTGCAGATAAACTTCCGCGCTGCCGGCGCGCGGCGAGGAGTCGAACGGCGCGTAAAAGGTGCGGACGTGTTCCCAATAATCGGCGAACTCGTTCAGCGCGTTCAAATCCAGTCCCGTGTCGCGCTTGGTGAATTGTAGCGCGGCCACGATGGAATTCAAGTTCGGCTGGCTCGTCGAGCCGCTCATTGAGGCGATGGCGAGGTCGGCGATGTCCACGCCCGCTTCCGCCGCGCTTAAAACGCTTGCGGCGGAAATGCCGCTCGTGTCATGCGTGTGAAAGTGAATTGGAATTCCAATTTCTTCCTTCAACGCTTTGACCAAAACTTGTGCGGCGGCGGGTTTGCAAAGTCCGGCCATGTCCTTGATGGC
>PKZR01000408.1 GCA_003133815.1 Limisphaerales bacterium
CTTGCCCGTGCCGGTCTGCGCGCTGCCGATGACGTCGCGGCCCGACAGCACAAGCGGAATCGAGCGCGACTGGATGGGCGTCGGTTCGATGTAGCCCATTGCCTTGACGCCTGCGAGAATTTTCTCGGAAAGTCCGAGAGCGGTAAAACTCATGTTTTGAAGTCTATCAGGAAACCGGCGGCTCGGAAGCAATTTGATTTGGCTGTTCAACGGCCGGAACAGGCTCAATGACCGATGCAGGTTCAGGTGCAGGAATTTCTGCTTTAGCCACAGTTGAAGTTTCCGCTAACGGTTCAATCGCAATTTCAGCTTGTGGCCCAGTTTCAGTTGACACTATAGACACTGCAACCTCACCTTCGATTGCCGAATTTCCCTTTTTATTTTGCGGTTTCGGTGGCCTGGGCGACGGCTTCTTGGCGGTGTCCAATTTGCCGTCGGCAAATTCCAAAACGTGACCTTGATGCACGAGCCAGTGCAAATCGGCGATGATGGCAGTTTGTTCAAGCGTCGGCTCGTCGGATTTTTGTTCGCCCGGTTTGACCTCAATAGTTGTCGGCGAGGGCGCAAGCGTCTCGATCAACTTCCGCCGCGTGCATTTCGGATTATTGTTGATGAACTCCACGATGCGCTTGATGGTTTCGGAAACCGGTGTGGCTTCAAGATCGAGAAATTGCGGACGTGCGACGGCGACGTGCGTGACGGTCTTGTTGACCTTGAAAAATTGCAGGCCATGGGACGCGAACTGATGGCTCAGTTTCGTCGCGAGCTGCAGCGGAAAATACTTTTGCTGCTCCCACTCGGCGCGGACAAGCTGCTGCAATCCGCGACTGCGCAGATTTCGGCTCGGCACACCGGCAATCACAAGAGTTTCGACGAACTTGATGATGGTCTCCTTGTGCGTGGCGCGAAAGTGTTTCTCAACCTCATCGAGAGTCGCGAGCTTCAACGGCTCAGGAACGTTGAGGACGGCGTATTCCGTCTTGAAACTTTGCTCCTCGATCCATTTTTTTACGACCGCCTCATCCTTCACGATTTTTACGCGCGACTTGAAAACATCGAACGGCATTCGCGCGAACCGTTCGGTGTGCAGTTTGCGAATCTGGTTTTGATAATCGTGATGGTTCGGCGGTCCGAAAATGACGCCGCTCATGCCGCATTGTCCGACAAACGTGTAAGTGCCCTTTGGTGGCTCGGTGGTTGTGCGCTCGGCTTGGTAAAACGTGGCAAAATGATTTTTTAGAACGTGTGCAACTGCCTCGTCCTCCGACAACCATGGTGTGTCGTCGAGCGCACAAACAAAAATCTGTTGGATAATTGCGCCATTGGATTTTTTCTTCACCGCAAGCTGGACCGAATAACGCTCCGGCTTATCCAGCACAAGTTGCGCGATCTGAAACAAGGGATAGCAGCGCCCGGTCATCCTGATCTGGCGAGCGAGCGATTCAACTCCGTTTTCGCCGGGCAAAAACGTGACGGCAATTTCCGGCAATGGCGGGGGCGGTTCAGGGCGCTCGCGGCGTTCGCTACGGTCATCACGTCGCAAAAAGCTTTTTTTAGCGTCGCCGAATTTTGAACCGGAGCGCGGACGGCTGTCGCGCCGCGCGCCAAACGATTCGCCGCGAGGATTGCTGCGGTGGCCATCGCGGCTGCGGTCGTCACGACCAGTGGGTTCGCCAGCGAATTTTTCATAACGGTTGCCCTCCGGCTTTTCCTGCACCCAAGCGGGTTGGAAAAGCTTATCCAAATCAAGATCGAGATCAGAAACAGTGTTCATTTAAATCAATTCCCGCCATGCGGCGGTTTATAACGAATGCACATCATGGATTGGAAAAAGACGGAAAGCAAGAGCGCGTCGAGTTGGAACATCGGTTCCAATTTTAAATGAAGCTTAAATTACAACAAATGATATTGATTGGGATCATGGCTGCAATTGCGATTGATTGATCAAACGAACTTGTGGTTGTCCCAAAATAACACAGCGTGCTTCAAAGCTGGACACCATATAAAATCAGTAATAGCATTGAATTCGCCTTGCTCCACCTTGATTTAATATGTTTTTATAGAATGAAGAGGTGCATCTTTTTTTTTGTTGCTCTTTGGCATCGGCTTTGCTAAAGTGACGTTGGTTGCGGTTTCAACAGGCAATCAGTGAACGGAAATTGTAATAATTGTAACCCGCCTGTTGTTTCGTTCACACCGTAATTAAAGAAAGAAAAACAAAAAATGAAAACAAACAAAACGTCCCGCAAGGCGGCCTTTACGTTGGTGGAAATCATGATCGTAGTGGCCATTATCGGCCTTTTAGCTGCGATCGCGATTCCCAACTTCATCCGTGCCCGTGCCACATCGCAATGCAATGCCTGCATTAACAACCTCCGCCAGATTGATGCTGGCATCAATGAATGGGCGCTGGAAAACGGGCAGTCCAACGGTGCGACTGTTACAAGCCCCCAAACCGTATCGGGCTACATCAAGCTGAATTCTGCCAGCAGTGTTCCTGGCTGCCCTGCGGGAGGCACTTACACCACTTCCACCGTGGGAGCAACGCCTCAAATCAAATGCAGTTTCTCGAGTCTGACCCCAGGACATTTCCTGCCATAATCGGCCTTGGTTTATTCAAATGGCCCGAAGCTTCACAGCTTCGGGCTTTTTTGTATTTTAGAGATTACAAGTTTCAATTATTTATTTCGTCTTTATCGTAAATATGTTAGTCTTATAACATAAGAATAGTGAAAATTATTGGGCTAATGATAAATATACAGAGTTTTTTATTCCATGGTTTAAAAAAGAAAATAAAAACCTCCCATAGAGCAGGCTTCACGTTGCTGGAGATTATGATTGTGGTGGTCATAATAGGATTGCTTGCTGCGATTGCCGTTCCTAACTTCCTAAGGGCGCGTGCTAGATCGCAGGCTACTGCGTGCATCAACAATCTCCGCGAAATTGAAGCTGGCATTAACCAATGGGCCATGGAGACCGGTCAAACGAGTGGCACACCTATTCCTGACATCAACACGGTTTCACCCTATATAAAACTAAACTCAAGCAGCAGCGTCCCCGCCTGTCCGGCGAACGGCATTTACACCACGACCACCGTGGGTGCAGTGCCCCAAGTGAGTTGCAGCTTTTCCAGTCTGACCCCATCTCACGCGATTCAATAAAGGTTTTTTTTAACACTGATTTTCGCATTGTGCAGTTGTGGTTTCCATCCTTGAACATTGTGCTAAATTTTAGGGTTTTAATAACTTTCCTAACTTTTCCGGAAACTGTCGTTGTGTTGTAGAGTCGACTAAATGGTCTGAATCAAGGATAAGGCTTCACGCGAGACGACAGACACCGTGAATAGGACTTGCAAAGTTTCTGGAATATTAATTCAATTCATCGAGAGAAAACATCGCGATTTGAGAATCTGCCGTTTATTTGCCAGCCAGTTTCAGTGCGAAAATCAATAGCACGACGATGATGGTGCCTATAAGAACTACACCGATGATAAAATAAGTATTCGCGCGGTTTTTCTTTTTTGAAAAAACCGTGCTGGTTTCAAAACCCGCTGGGCGGCCGCTCTTTTCCAAGTCGCCTAAACTGACGCCGCGCGGTATGACCATTGTGGCGTCCACCACTTTTTTGGCGGGGGCGGCTGACGCAACGTACGTGGCCACCGCGCCATCGGTCTCCAATTTCAATTCGACCTGTCCCAGTTTTAAAATCTGGCCGGGCTTCAAAATGCTTTCTGTGACTTTGGCGTCATTAATGAACGTGCCGTTGGTTGAATTGAGGTCGCGGATAAAAATTTCGTTGCCGCGCAGATGGATTTCGCAATGATGGCTGGATACCGACGCGTCGGCGATCTGGAAAGTATTATCCTCCACGCGCCCGATGGTGGTGCGATCCGTGTGCAGTTCACACACGCGACCTGTCATGCCTTGGTTCTGGATAACAAGTTTGGCCATAATTACGGTAAAACGATTATGGTCACGAAGGATTTCAAGTCAAACGGAAATCTTTGAAAGAGGGAAATTATTTTTTCCCAATCATGGCGCGAAATTCGGCGAACAGCGTCGTCGAATCATGCGGGCCGGGCGAAGCTTCAGGATGATATTGCACACAAAAAACCGGTTTTGTCTTATGGCGCAAGCCTTCGATGGTCTGGTCGTTTAGATTAATTCGCGTAACCGCGACATCTGACGGCAAAGATTCTTGATCAACGGAAAAACCGTGGTTTTGCGAGGTGATCTCAACTTTGCCAGATTCCAGATCCTTCACCGGCTGGTTGCCGCCGCGATGTCCAAATTTCAATTTAAAGGTTTTTCCGCCAAATGCCTGGCCCAAAATCTGATGGCCGAGGCAAATACCGAAAATGGGAATCCCGGTGTCAAGAAGCGTCTTTACTTCGCGGACGATGTAATTTAGCGCAGAGGGATCGCCGGGTCCGTTCGAAAGAAAAATCCCGGCGGGCTTGTGCTTTAACGCGTCGGCTGCGGACGCAGTCGCCGGCAAAACTTGCGTGGCAAACCCATGCTGCCGCAAACGGCGGAGAATGTTGTATTTCATCCCGTAATCAAATGCGACTATTGGAATGTCTGCCAGCGGCAGCGGTTTGCGAACATTGCGCGCGTCGGCATTTTTTATTCCGCGAATCAGGTCGAAAGCAGCGCTCTGTCCGTCCTTTTCATCCCAGCGAAAAGCGGCCGGATGAGTCACTTCTCTGACGTAATCCACGCCGGCGAAAACAAATTCCTTCGCACGGCTGACGGCGTCATCCTTGGAAATTTCCTCCGTGGAAATAAATCCGTTCAACGCACCGCGGACACGCAATTTTTTCGTCAGCGCCCGCGTGTCAATTCCCTGAATTCCTGGAATGCCGTTCTCCTCCAAGTATTTCTCCAGCGAATAATCTGCACGCCAGTTGCTCACGACCGGCGACAATTCGCGGATGACGAAACCTGCCGCGTGCGGTTTCCAGGATTCCACGTCCTGCGAGTTTACGCCGTAATTGCCGATGAGCGGGCAGGTCATCGTCACAATCTGACCTTTGTAGGACGGGTCGGTGAGGATTTCCTGATAACCCGTCATGGAAGTATTGAAGCATACTTCGCCGCATGCGGAGGCGCGCGGGCCAAAACCTTGTCCGTGAAAAACCGATCCGTCTTCAAGAGCGAGAATTGCCTTCATTAAATATGAGAAAATTTAGGCGAGAAGTCGGCCTGAAGCAAAATCTTTCAAGCACCTGCATGGCTGAAATTTTCTTGCCTCGCGCGTTTCAACGTTTAGCTTGTCCGGCGCGATTGGAAGCCAATGTAGCTCAGTGGTAGAGCAACGGTTTCGTAAACCGTCGGTCGTCAGTTCAATCCTGACCATTGGCTCCATTCTTAGCCGCTTGATTCGATTTTCATTCTGCCGGTTCCTTTATTGCTTGTGCGAATCATGCTTGACGCGGGCGGCGATTTTGTTTGGACTGTGGCCAAGATGAAAATGAATATATTTGCGGCGTTTGCGGGAATCGTCCTTGTTACCGCTGGTTGCGTCAACACGGTCAGCGGCACGAAGTCGCCCGCGATCTGGTTTGGCAGGGATTATCTTCAGAACCGTTACGAACGTCCGATAGACCAGGTTTATCAGGCGGCCGTCGCCGCCATCAAAACCGACGGCGTGCTGCTTACCGAATACATCCCGCACGACACTACTAATTCCACGCTGTCGTTTTACGGCAAGGTCAACGACCGTAACGTCTGGGTTCGCGTCGAGGCTGTGGATCCGAAAATCACCGAGGTCACCGTGCAGGCGCGCACGAAATTCGGCGACACGGACATTGACGTGGCGCACGAGGTGGAAACCGAAATCGCCCTCCAATTACCTCGGTGAGCCGTAGGGTCGGCCGTATTTCAACCCGATGTTCTGTTCATAAACGCCCAGCGTCTTGTTTTCAGGCGCTTTGGACTGTCCTTTAAATTCCAATTTCAAGTGGTTTAACCGCGTTCGTGCTATTTCTGCGACCGGCATATCGGGAAACATTTCCACTATTTTCAACAGCGTTTCGCGCACTGTCTCGTAATCCGCGCCACCGTGGATTTGCAAATCCGCCAGCAGATTCAGCCAGTATGCCACCCGCTTGTGCGGCTGGTTGGGTTGCTCGACCATCTGCTTCAATTCCAGCGTCGCCAGGTCCAGCCGCTTGTAATGGCGGGCATAAATAATGGCGAGCTTCTCCCGTGTCTCCGTGTCGAGTGGATGCTGCTCCAGATGCTTCACTAAATCCGCTGCGAGCGTCTCAGGATTTGTTTCTTCGGGAATCAAATCCTCCATTGAATTGCGAAGGCCAAGATTTTTTGCGCCTTCCGGCACGAATACCGCACGGCGGTCGTGTGGCGCGAGCAGTTGTTTCACCGTCCCGTCCAGATGCGCGATACGCTGCGCCGCCGCGAGCGACAATCCCGTGTCCGGATATTTCGCGATGATTTTTTCCAGCGACACGCGCGCCGAATCGGAATCTTGAGCGAGTTTCAAATGCCAGTCGGCCATCTGCGTCCAAGCGGCGGCAACCTGCTTGTCCGGCGCGTCCGGAGAATTGCAAAAGTGGTCGAACGTGATTTCTGCGCCCTGCAAATCCTTCATGTCTTCCGCCTGGATGTTGGCAAGCAGCGTGACGCCTTCAAAATCATTTGGAAATTTTGCGAGCTGTTCGCGGACTGCGACGATGGCTTCGAGCGGCTTGTTCAATTTCCGTTTCGAGAGCGCGATTGAATAATACGGCTTCGGCTCGACTTCCTCGCTGCCACCGTCATACAAGCTCGCCAGCGGCTTGGCCAAGATTCCGGCAATGTGCGGCGTCCACATCACCGACATAATGATGCCCATGAAGACGATGAGAAACGGTCCATAAGGCCCCATTTGCGAGGCAAAGCGGATGCAAAAAATTACGAAGAAGATGGTGAACGCCGTTTTGAAAAGCAGCTTCGCCGGGTCTTCAGTGCGCTTAAATGCGCGGATCAAAATCCAGCCTATGGACGCGAGGCCGAAGATTAACAGGACTGCGTTTAGCACGGTTTGCAAGGTTCCGCTCATGACTGTTGTGCAACATTCATCCCGTTTGCCATTGCCTGCAAGCAAAATTCATCCGTAGCGAAACGGCCTGGACATCGCAAACGTGTTCGGCAAATGACGGATTTCGCGCACTTCAGCGTCCTTCAATAAAACTTCCACAATGTCGAAGCGGATTTTCACCGGCGGATTTTTCAGCAGCCGCAGATAATCCAGCGCACATTGCGAAAGCCGGCGGCGGCGTTCTGAATTGACCGCCGCTGCAGGCCTCGACCAGTTTTCCGACGAACGCGTTTTGACCTCCACAAAGCAAAGGCAGTCGGTATCGCGGAAGATCAAATCAATCTCGCCACGTGCGGAACGGAAATTGGCCGTGAGAAATTTCAGGCCGAGCTTTTGCAGGTGCTTTTTGGCCGCATGTTCCCCCAGTTCACCGCGCCGCAAATGCTCCGGCTTTTCCTTGCCGGCAAACCGCGCCTTGAGCTTTTCCAAAAGACTCATTTTCTTGGCCACAAATTTTCACAGATATAACACAGATGAAGCAAAGCGATTTGTTTCCGGTTTTTAAGAGATCTGTGTTTCATCTGTGTTCATCTGTGGCTAAAACAGTTTTGGCTCCGGCTGCTTGAGCGGTGCAAAGCTTTTCCTGTGTATCGGACACGCGCCGAATTGCGCGATTGCCGCCAGATGTTTCGCCGTGCCGTAGCCTTTGTGCTCCGCAAAACCGTATTCGGGAAACTGCGCGTGAAATCCCAGCATCAGCCGGTCGCGTGTGACCTTGGCCAGCACGCTCGCGGCGGCGATGGAATAACTCCGCGCGTCGCCCTTCACGATGGCCGTCTGCGGCACGCGCATGGTTTTTACCGGACGGCCGTCCACGAGCGCGTGCTGCGGCTGTGGATTCAATTGCGCCAGCGCGTCGTTCATTGCGTGATGCGTGGCCTGCAGGATGTTGATTTCGTCAATTGCCGCCGCGTCCACTTGGGCGATGGCAAATTCGATTTCTTCGCAGCCGGTGATGAATTGAAAATATTTTTCGCGCTGCGCGGCGGTGAGCTGCTTCGAATCGTTCAAGCCGGCGAGTCCGGCGGGCAAGCCCGTTTCCGCCCAACGCGACGGCAGGATGGCGGCTGCTGCTACCACGGGTCCGGCGAGCGGGCCGCGCCCGGCCTCATCCACGCCCGCGATGCGCGCGACGTTTTTTTGCCAAAGAACGCGCTCGAATTCAAAACGGTCGGAAAGTTTTGCGGACATTTTTTACAAAGTTTCAATCATTTCGCTGGAAATTATCGAAGAATTGACAAAACGGTGGCCCCAGCGTTTTTGGAAATCAGCCAGAAATCTTTGAGGCATCATTATTGCGGCAACGGAAGCGTCGTCAAATTTCCACGGAAAAACCGTTCGCCATTCTCTTTCATAATAGAAATTGCTGCTTTGTGAAGAATCTATTTCAGAATTCACTTCAACGATTCGATTCAAATCGCCACGCTTGACGTAGCTGCCGATCATCCGCAAATATTCATTAAGACTTTTGTTGAACGCCGAATCTTCTTTAATCGCTGGATCAATTACTTTGAATAAATCTTCTGCTCTCTTAAACAAGGGGTTTTCATAATGGACATAAAAAACCGGATTAAAATTGCCAGTGTTAATCGCCGCGTGTTTGAAAAACGCAATGCCAAACAGCCCGTAACGAACCATGTGTATCCGAAGATCTCTGAACGGTATGTCGCACATACAAGCAACAGAATAACCGTATCTTTTTTGCCCGCTATTCATGACAATCGTTTCAGATTGCTTGCCGACTTGGAGCAGATTTGATTGAAGTATTTCGTTCTGAATTCTGAAGGCGTCATCCCAAGATTTGTTATATCCCGTGAAATGCCAGAGAACTTTGGAACTAAATCTTTGCAAGACATCCGCCAAATCAATTTTTGGATTGGGCGTTGGAGCAGGCTGATTCATAATTTTTATTTGAGCCTAGCGCTTTTTGAAAAAGTTGTCGCCTCGATTTTTCAGCGCCGTCGGCGCGGCATATTTGTAAAACTGCCCACGCAAATGGATAAAGCCCCGTCAGGGGCGGCATATTCCGAAGATATCGCTCCTGACGGGGCTTAAATTGATTGGTCTGGATTCTACAAAGCCCGCACCTACGGCGCAAAACCGAATGTTGCGCCATGTTTTTTGCCGGAAGCGCATCGGACGGAGTCTTTTGGGAACGCCAAAAGCCTGGATTACGAGATGGGGTCGGGGTTTTGCACCGTGCAGCGGGCAAAAATGGCACTGCGGGCGGCTTTGTATGTCAGCCGACCGGTCTTCTGCGGTCGGTTTTGGCGTGTTTGGAGGCTCGGGAGGGGCAAAGGATACCGTTAATTCCATTTTTGAGCCTGTTTTAGGCGGAAACAGCCTATTTTCCATCATTTTTGCTCGTCCAGCGAACTTCGCAGGACGTTCCGCAATCATTGAGGGATGTCCCGCAATGGTTGGCGGACGTCCCGCAACGGTTGCGGAACGCCCCTCAATCGTTGGCGAACGTCCCTAGAACTTCGCGGGATGTTCCTCAATATCAGAGGGATATCCCTCAAAGTTGTAGGAATGTCCCCCGACGTTGGAGGAATAGCCCTTAATCTTGGCGGGATGCTATTATTTTCCAGTCTGATGCATTTTACGGCGCTTGGCATTCCTTTCTGGCTGGCGGTATGAACGGGTTGTTCGAGTTGGGCAGCCTTTTGGCTTGGACCGGAACCGGGAATTTCAGCCACAACGTCGTGACCGCCGGTTTGTGCAGCCAAATCCGTGTTTGCATAAAAATCTTTTTACTCTGCGTCGTCCGGGGTTACCTTGCCAGCATGAAAATCGAAGCATTGCACATCGGCATGAGCGTCCGCCATCCGCAATACGGCTTGGGAACGGTCAAGACGATTTCCGAGGTAACGGCGGAAATCCATTTCAACGACGGCAAACGTACGGTCGAGCCGAATGCCGCCGGACTGCAGCCTGCGGAGCCGCAAATGGCGGCGAGCGGTTTGGAAATGCCGCTGAAACAATTTGTGGAGCAAACTGTCGCCGATGCCGTGGAAAAGCTGGGCTTGGAAATGCCGGATTCAGTGGTGGGGAAACTGGGTTTGCGATGGAACGCGGGGAAGATGGTTTTGTATCCGGCGGACGCGTCGCTGCAGTCGAAGGAGGTTCCGCTGGAGACTTTCTTCCACAAAATCGTG
>PKZR01000258.1 GCA_003133815.1 Limisphaerales bacterium
CGGATGACGAAATCCTGTTCGGTCAGGCCAAACGAGCGCAGCGTGTCAATGAGCAGTGCGATGAGTTCCGCGTCCGCCGCCGGATCGGATTCGCCGATAATGTCGGCATTGAACTGGAAATGCTCGCGCAATCGGCCTTTCTGCTGGCGTTCATAGCGGAAGAGCTGCGGCAGCGCGAACCACTTGATGGGTTTTTTGTAATTGCGTTCGTGCGCGGCGACCATGCGCGCGAGCGTCGGTGTCATTTCAGGACGCAGCGAAACGGCGCGCTCGCCCTTGTCTGTGAAGTTATAAAGCTGGCCGACAATTTCCTCACCGCTCTTCGTTGTAAAAAGTTCGAGCGGCTCAAGCGGCGGCCCGTCGTATTCGCGGAAATTGTAGCGCTTGGCCGTATCGCGCCATTTGTCAAAAATAAACTGACGCGCGTCGGCGCTCCATGTGTCGGTGTGCGGGAGCGGTTCGGGATAAAAATCTCTGAATCCGGGCAATCGTTCCATGCCGCAAAGTTAAGAGATTTTACTGAAGTGTTAAAGCGTTGAATTGTTGAATCGGGAAATCACCGATTCAACAATTCATGTTTTAACGGGAATTATTTCGTGGGCAGCTTCAATACTTGCATGCGCATTTCCTTGCCGGCTTTGAATTTGACTGTGGATCGGGCTGGAATCTGCACATCGGTCTCCGGCTTGTTGGGATTCCGTCCAACACGCGCCTTGCGGACTTTGACTTCAAACACGCCGAACTTACGAAGTTCCACCTTGTCGCCTTTGGCGAGCGCCTCAGTGATGTAGTCGAGAGTTTTCTGCACCACGGTGAAAATATCCTGCTGGCGGAGGCCGGTTTCGTCGCTGATGCGCATGACGAGATCACGTTTTGTAAGAGTTATATTAGTCATATGTTTTGGGGGTTGATCTAATTGACACAATATTTACGCAACGACACAGATTGTCCAGAAATCACTGGCAAGGTTTGTGGCGACACCTTCAGCAGGTGCGGCATATAGATAGTCACGAAAATCCGGCAAGTCGGGAATCCAGCCGTAGCGGGAAACTTTGAAGTTCATAATTCCCTGTTAGCAAAGCCATGGAATTGTGTCCACACAAAAATAACTTTACGTATTTGAACCGATGGCTTCCTGAAAATCTTTCATTCCGGCCACTTTCAATTTTTCATGCAAACCGGCAACAATTTTGCTTGTGACGCCCGGCCCTTCAAAAACAAGGCCCGTATAAATCTGCAAAAGCGACGCGCCCGCCGTGATTTTTTCCCACGCGTCATCCGCAGTGAAAACTCCGCCCACACCGATGATTGGCAATTGGCCGCTCGTGCGCTTGAAAATATGGCGGATGATTTCCGTGCTGCGCGCCTGCAAAGGCTTTCCGCTCAAGCCGCCTGGTTCGGAATAAATTTTTCGTGACACGGATCCGTCTGTTTGAGGCCGTACAATGGTCGTATTTGTGGCAATAATCCCGGCAATGTGACGCAACGAAGCCAGTTGAAGAATTTCATCCAGAGCCTCGAGGGAAAGATCAGGCGCCACTTTGATCAAAATCGGCCTCTGGATTTTATTATGCTCTTGGAGAGCCGCCAGAATATCATTCAATGCCGACTTGTCCTGTAATTCACGCAAACCCGGCGTGTTGGGCGAACTGACGTTAACTACAAAAAAATCCGCAAGGTCGCGCAGCGCATGAAATGACTTTGCATAATCCTCGGCGGCTTTTTCCAGAGGCGTGATTTTGGATTTGCCTAAATTGATCCCCACAGGATGCTCCGGCCATCGACCGGAGTTTTTCCACCCGGAAAGCTTATGCGCAAAATATTCCGCGCCGGGATTATTAAATCCCATCCGGTTGACAATTACCTCGTCTGCAATGACACGAAACATTCGGGGCGTTGGATTTCCCGGCTGCGCGAGCCATGTCACACCGCCGAGTTCACAGAAACCAAATCCCAGCTTTTCCCAAACTGGAACGGCGACCGCAAACTTGTCCATGCCGGCAGCGAGGCCAACTGGATTTGGAAATTTCAGGCCAAACACTTTAACGGGCAGTTCCGGCGAAGAGAAAAATTTCCCGATCGCATTGCTGATGAATTCGTCGCGGCTGGCGCAGGCTAAAGTGTTTAGCGTAAAATCATGTGCTCGTTCCGCGTCTTGGGTGAAAAGCAGCGGGCGGACGAGATTTTTATACGGCCAGCCCATTTGATTTCAAGAGTGTGCGCCGTTTTTCGCCACCGAGCGCGAGCAGATTTTTTTGTAAGTAGCGAGCGCAAGCAGCGGCCATGCGTTGCGATACATGTCGTATTTCAGATAGAAAACTTTCGGGAAACCAGTGCCGGTCGTCTCGTGTTCCGTCCAAGAGCCGTCTGGATTTTGCGTATGCACCAAAAATTCTATTCCTCGTTTTAGCGCGGGATTTTCAGGGTCATCAAAGGCGCACAAGCCCATCACCGCCCATGCCGTCTGCGATGCGGTGCTCGGCCCCTGCCCTTTGAAAACCGGGTCGTCATAAGTATTGCAACGTTCGCCCCAGCCGCCATCGTCGTGCTGGACGCTTTCGAGCCATGAACGTCCACGTTGCAGCCAGCTTTCACTCATGTCGAGATTCATCGCGCACATTCCGCGCAATACCTGCCATGTCCCGTAAATGTAATTCACACCCCATCGGCCATACCACGAACCATCTTCTTCCTGATGCGCGCGGATGAATTCAAGCGCTTCTTGAATCTGATGATGGCCGCTGCTCCAGCCTTCGTAACCGAGCAATTCCAAAATGCGCGCTGTGATGTCGGCACATTCTGGGTCTAGCATCGCGTTGTGGTCGGCGAATGGAACCTTTTCAAGGATGTTTTTCGTGCAATCCTTGTCGAATGATGCCCAGCCGCCGTCTTTGCATTGAAACGTCATCATCCATTTCAAGCCACGCCGGAAACATTCATCCCTCTTCTGCGGATTGTCCGTGGGAATTTTCCGCAACGCAAGCAGCACCATCGCCGCGTCGTCCACGTCGGGGTTCCATTTGTTGTTATACTCAAAAACCCAGCCGCTCGGTTCGACATTCGCCGGATTTTTGTGTACCCAATCACCACGAAAACGGATTTCCTTTTCAATCAGCCACTCGGCGGCTTTCTTCATCATGGGATGATTTTCGGAAATGCCGGATTCATGCAGGCAGATCAGGACGATTGCCGTATCCCAGACCGGAGAAAAACAAGGCTCGATGCGGACGGAATCCTTTTTCTCGTGCTCCAGCTTTTTCAGTTCATGGGCTGCACGGACAACTTGCGGATGGTCGTCGGCATAACCAAGTGCCTTGAGGGCGATCAGTGAATTGAGCATCGCCGGAAAAATTGCAGCGAGGCCGTCCGTGCCTTCAAAGCGTTCAAGCATCCATTGCTCGCATTTTTTTAACGAGGTTTTTCGGAACGGATGGATTTTATGCTCGGCGAACCATTCGGCGAATTTATGCAGGCGATCCAGCCATAGGAAAAAATTTCGCAGCGAAATTTTTTCCGGATCTGGCGCGAGCGCCAGGTCGCGTTCATGAATTCCGGCGGGATAAAGCTCGTCGAGCGTGACACGGACCGGGTGCGTGGGCTTGAAATGGTTGATGATGGCCAGTGGCACAAGCATTGAACGCGACCAATTGCTCATCTCCCAAAGGTTGACGTGAAACCATTTTCCAATGAGAACGAAATCGCAAGGGATCGTCGGGACATATTCCCACGGAAACAGACCGATGAGCGCGAGATACAATTTGGAAAAAGTGTTCATGCGCGGCACACCGCCAAAATGCAGCGCCACTTCGCGCGCCTTCAACATTCGCGGATCGGTCACTGGCACTCCGGCAAGCTTTAGCGCGAGATACGCCTTGATGGTGGCGTTCACTTCCGACGGGCCGCCATAATAAATATTCCAGCCGCCGTCCGGCAATTGCATTGAGAAGATGTGGTTGACAGCCTTGCGCTGCCATTCGTGATCAATTTTTCTGTTCCAATGATGATATACCACCGTGTCGGATACGAGCGTGGAATCCACCATCAGCTCGCCGACCCAGTAGCCTTCCGGTTTCTGCTCGCCGAGAAGAAATTCCTGGGACCGCAGGATTGCGGTTTCCAATTCTTTTGCGAATTCAGTTTGAAATCGGGTTGTCGCGGGCGGCTGCGCCGGCTGAACCCCAGTTTCGCTTTCAGTCAACACTTGCATATTTTGCAGTTATTTCGCTTCATTGAAAAGTTTTTTAATCCCGAGTCATTCTCGTTTTGCTCTTTGGACGCGAACCGGTATCTTTTCGTTCATGCTTTGGTCGTTCACAAAATATCACGCGCTTGGCAATGACTACATTGTCATTGACCCGAAAAACCTGCCTTCGCCGCTGACACCCGCGCAGGTCAAATTAATTTGTCACAGGAATTTTGGCGTCGGCTCGGACGGAATTTTGCTTGGGCCGCTGCCGTCCAAGAAGGCGGAGTTCGGGCTACGGATTTTCAATCCTGATGGCAGCGAGGCGGAAAAAAGCGGAAATGGCCTGCGGATCTTTTCGCGCTATCTCTGGGACAAGAAAATTGTCGGCAGCAAGGAGTTTTCCGTCGAGACAAAAGGCGGAATTGTCCACTCAACCGTTATGTCACGCGGGAAAATTGTACGTGTGGAAATGGGCAATGTCAGTTTCTGGAGCGACGAGATTCCAGTGGCCGGGCCCAGACGCGAAGTCATCAACGAGCAAATCCATTTGCGCGGGCTGCAATATCATTTTTGCGCCGCAACGGTCGGCAACCCGCACTGTGTACTCCCGCTGCCAAAAATCAGCGCGGATCTGGCGAGACAAATCGGGCCGCTGCTGGAAACACACGCACGTTTTCCGAACAGGACGAACGTGCAATTGATGAAAGTTCTGGACCGCAAAAACATCCAGATCGAGATTTGGGAGCGCGGCGCGGGCTACACGCTCGCCAGCGGCAGCAGCAGCAGCGCGTCGGCGGCAGTGGCGCACAAGCTTGGCCTGTGCGACCGCGAGATTTCCGTTCATATGCCGGGCGGAACAATTGAGATTGAGATCGGCGACAATTTTTCAATCCGCATGACGGGCGGCGTGACGAAAATTGCCGAAGGAGTGTTGGCGAAGGAAATGTTCGGCACGGTCTTTGCGGCCTGAATCCATTTTTTACGGCAAAGCTGCGAAGAACATTTTTCGATTGTATCCACAATCGCAAATCACAGGCTCTCGCAAAAATAAAGACGGCGCGAACTTTCGTCCGCGCCGTTCCCCAGTTCCTCCGCTGGTATCCAACAATTATTTCTTGCCCTTTTTGGCCGCACCAGTCGGCACGGTGGCAATCGTCTGCAAGATGCGGCTGGCGATCTTGTAGGGGTCGCCCTGCGAATTCGGGCGGCGGTCTTCCAAGTAGCCTTTGTAGCCGTTGTTGACGAAGCTGTGCGGCACACGGATGGACGCACCACGGTTCGCAACGCCATAGTTGAACTTGTCAATGGACTGCGTTTCGTGCAGGCCGGTCAGGCGCAGATGATTGTCCGGGCCGTAAACGGCGATGTGCTCGTTCTTGAATTTGTCGAACGCCGCCATGAGCGCTTCAAAGTATTCTTTGCCGCCGACGGTGCGCATGAATTCAGTCGAGAAGTTCGAGTGCATGCCGGAACCGTTCCAGTCAACGTCCTTGCCGAGCGGTTTGCAATGGAAGTTCACGTCCACTTCATATTTTTCGCAAAGGCGCATCAGGAGATAGCGGGCGACCCACATCTGGTCGGCGGCGCTCTTTGAACCCTTGCCGAAGATTTGGAATTCCCACTGGCCNNTGGCCACTTCGGCGTTGATGCCCTCGTGGTTGATGCCGGCGTCTAGGCAGAGGTCGAGGTGTTTTTCGACAATTTCACGGGCGATGTCACCCACGGCGTCGTAGCCGACACCGGTGTAGTAAAGACCCTGCGGATACGGATAACCGCCGCCGCACGGGAAGCCCAGCGGCTTGCCGTTCTTGAACAGGAAATATTCCTGCTCGAAACCGAACCATGCGCCGGGGTCGTCGAGAATGGTTGCGCGGCCGTTGCTCGGATGCGGCGTCTTGCCGTCCGGCATCATGACTTCGCACATGACGATCACGCCGTTGATGCGCGTGGTGTCGGGATAAACAGCCACCGGTTTAAGCATGCAATCCGACGTGCGGCCTTCGGCCTGGCGCGTCGAGCTGCCGTCAAAGCCCCACATCGGGAGTTCTTCCAGTTTCGGGAAGCTCTTGAATTCCTTGATCTGTGTTTTGCCGCGGAGGTTGGCGACGGGTTCGTATCCGTCGAGCCAGAGGTATTCTAATTTATATTTTGCCATGTGCGTGATGTTTGTTGTTTTCTGTGCAAATAAACGGCCCAATCCAAATGCATCAAAGCTTTCAGTTGAACCTTTGGACAGATTTTTTAGCAGGGCGAGTGCCACGTCGCAAGAACTTTGCGGGAAGTTTCAAAATAACGCGCCTTTACTACGTCAAACAAGGGTTTTCTCATGATGCAACTTATTCACAAGGAAAGGCAATTTTCAAATCTCTGTCGAATTTTTACCGTGCTGCTCAAAATCATATAAAGCAAAGCCAAAAAAACTTGGCAAATCTTGAGAGACGTAAACCGGAACCGTCAGCCTGGAAGTTTCAAACGAATGAAACCCAAAATCATCCAACGAGATCTGCTATTAAATCATTTTTGTCGCACTACAAATGTGAAAC
>PKZR01000361.1 GCA_003133815.1 Limisphaerales bacterium
GGCGCGGTCGCCGGTCGTCGTGTCGGAGTCTTCACTGACAGCGTTGGAAAGAAATTGCTCGTCACTGACGAGGCAAAAGGAGTCTGGGAACCGCTCATTAAAAAATCCGTGCCGAAATTCTTCCCTGATTTCGTGCGCGAGCTTTTGGGAGACGAACAGGCCAACTATTTCTTTTACTGGCTGGCAATCGCCGTGCGCTCGATGCGCGAGCAGGATTTCAGGCCGGGCCAGTGTTTGATATTCGCGGGCGAGCCGAAATGCGGAAAGTCATTGCTTCAACTTTTCATCACTGAAATTTTGGGCGGGCGTTCCGGCGACCCGTTCAAATATCTGATGGGTGAAAACTTCAACAAGGATTTGGCCGTAGCTGAACACTGGATGGTCGAAGACCCCGGAACCTCGACCGACATCCGCACGCGCCGGTTATTCGGCGAGAAAATAAAAGAGGCGACGGTGAACCGGGACATCCGCGTCAACGGCAAGGGCAAGGATGCCAGAAAAATTCAAGTGTTCCGGCGCGTGACAATATCCGTCAATTCAGAAAAGGAATCCGTTGCCGTCTGCCCGCCGATGGTCGAGGGCGTCAAAGACAAAATCATGCTGATGCTCTGCAACAAGGTCGTGACTTCGTTCGACCGTTTCCGCGACAAGCACGGCATTTTCCAGCCCCGCGACATTTGGGCGTGTTTCATGTCGGAACTTCACGCCGTCAGATCGTGGTTGCTCGACACGTTCAAGCGCGTGCCGGGTGAGCTGGTGGACGAACGCATGGGAATAACGGCTTACCACAATCAAGAACTCATGTCGGAGCTTTCCAGCATGACCTACGAAAGCCGGTTTCTCGAACTGGTGGACGAAAAGTTTTTCACAGACGACGACAAGGATGCGGTTTTTACACCGTTTGAAAAGGCCGCGAAGGACTGGCAAAAGGATTTGCTCGAACACAACCGTTTCGAGGCGGAAAAGATTCTGCGCTTTCCGGGCCAGTGCGGTTCGCACCTGTCGAAGCTGTGGCGGTCGGGCGGGGCGATTATGACGGGAACCGAGGCCGCAGAGACGAACACCGTTTACAGAGTTTCCAAGCGCGTTTTACACGGCAACGCGCTTTGGACAATCAAACCGCCGTTGAAAATGGAGAACAAATAAAATGAGCGAAAATGCAAAACCAGAAAAGCAATTCCGCGCGGGCGCGTTGAGCGTGTCCGTCTGGAAACGAACGCACAATGACGAGGTTCTTTACAACGCCACGCCACAACGTGCCTACCTCGACAAAAAAGACACGTCCGAAAGCGCAGAGGGAACGTGGAAATACACCGACAGCATGGGACGCGACGACCTTCCCATCATCGCCGCGCTGTTGAACACGGCGTTTAGCTTGATTGTCGTGACGCAAACGAAATAATGGGCTACCTCGGTTCAAAAGCACAAGCGGGCGTCTGGCAGCGAATCATTTGCCAGATGCCCCCTCACTCTTTATATATCGAACCTTTTTTTGGCAGCGGTCAAATCTTCTTTCGGAAAATTCCAGCGGCCGCCAGCGTCATCATAGACGCGGATCCTAACGCCATTTCCGGCGTTAAGCACCGGCAGTCATCGCCGAAAATGACGATACCAGGACTCCGCGTCATTTGTGGCGATGCACTTCGTGAGCTGGCCGCGCTAAAGCCGACGTTGGTGCAGTCCGCCGTGATTTATGCAGACCCGCCCTATTTGTTTTCCACGCGCACAAGCCGACATCGCTACGCGCACGAGTTTGGCCGTGATGATCAGCACGCGGCACTTCTGGCGTTGCTGCAGACTATGCCTTGCCGGGTATTGCTTTCCGGCTATCCGTCGAAACTCTACGCCCAAAAATTAAAGGGCTGGCGTTGCATCAACTACCTGACGCGGACACGCGGGCGCACTCTCACAGAATGTCTGTGGTGCAATTTTCCAGAGCCAACGGAGTTGCATGACTGGCGTTTTATCGGCAAGGGATTTCGGGAGAGGCTGACACTCAAACGATTCGCCGCGCGATTTCTGACGCGCCTCGATGCAATGCCGGAATTGAAGCGCAACTTTGTTTTGCATCTCGTCCACCAACGCCAGTTCGGACGTGAACCGATCTAAAATGAATCAGCCTGGTCAATCACACATCGCCGCCGGGTCACAGAAAACCCGTTTTACCCCCTTCCCGTCCATCACGGCACTTCATCNNCGTTTTTACAAAAAACAACGCGCACACCCCTTTTGAGGACGTGCGCGGTTGCGGCTGAAAAGGCGGGACTGAACAAAGGCAGTCGGCCAAAAGTGCCGCAGAGTTTAAGGCGTCAGTGTCGAGTCCGGGACAAACTTCCCGTAGCTTTCGTCGGACACCTTGGCACGGAGCGCGGCGATGTCGGCGGGTGTCACGGTGTCTTTGCCGAACACGAGTTTCAGATCCGCGACGAGCGCGGGAGTTTCTTCGATAGCGCCTTCGATGACGGCGAGAGCTAGAGCGATGGGGGGCATATTTTTATTTTTTTGGTTTGGTGGTTTGGTTTAACGGCGGTGCGGGGCAACTTTAGGGTCACAAACGCAGCAACCAATTCTTCAAGCGTCAGGCCGTCCTGTAGACGATCTCACGATTTTGCGCTTTGATTTCCAAGTCCTCATAATTTCACGCCGAAACTCTGGATCAGGTTCACAAGGTCGGTTATGGACTGCGCGACAGACGAGGACGC
>PKZR01000183.1:0-3591 GCA_003133815.1 Limisphaerales bacterium
GAAATGGTCGAGGTCGGTCATGGGCAGGATGCGCGCGCCGCCAGAGCCGAAGATTTCCAGCAACAACCGGTGAACGTGGTCAAACTCGGTTTCGAGCTGGTCGAGCAGAGTGTTATAGTAATCGCGCCGGGCGGCGGCGGACTGGAAGGATTTCGGCACGTTTTCCAGCGAGCGCGAGATGTAGAAAATGACACGCTGACGGCGGAGTTTGCGTTCGGACATGGCCTGCCAGTAGCGCGCAAAGCGTTCGTTGCGGGTGCGCACGGTCCAGACATTGGAAAACTTCTCCGTCTCCTGTTGGTAGCGCAGCAATTCCCCCTTGTAATCGGAATCGCAGAAGTATTGCACTTGCAGCCGCTGGTTCTCGTGAAGCGAGGCGAGCAGGAGACAGAGTTGATCTTGGAAATCGTTCAGGTCGGCGACCTGGCTGTTGGTGAGGTCGGGCGCTTCAAAGACAAACCCCTTCGCCACGAAACCACCGCGCCGGAGCAGATTGAAAACAATCAGATTGCGGACAAAAAAACCGTTGGGAGCGCGTTCAAACATAGGTCAGACATGGATTGAGGTTGAGGATTCGTCAGCGGGAGCTTGTTGGGCGCGCAGGTCGGCCTGCATTTGTTCAACGCGCACAAGCTGGTCGGCCAGTTCCTGAACGGTGCGGACTTTGGTTTGCTCGTTGACTGCGATGGAGGCTTCGCGGATGTGGGCGAGCGCCCGTTCCAGATGGGCGCGGACGATGGCATCCATGCCGTGCTGGTGCAGCCCGGCACCCAGATTGACATCGGCAGTTTGAAGCTGGCCGAGCAACGTCCGCCGCCGCAATTCGAGATGATTCAGTGCGCCGGCATTCATGGTCTGGCCTCCACCAATGGATGTTTGAATGAATAGATGGTTTGAACTTCAGGGGCGAAACCGCCGCCGGAAAACCAGTGTTCAAAACAATCGCGGTCGTAGCCGGGCGGCTTGCCCTGCCGGAATCCGAAGATGTAGGCGAGGCAGATGCCGAGCGGCACGAGCGCGGCGAGGAAGGCCGTCAACAAGGAGGTATTCATCATCACGAGCAGGACGAAAAACACCGTGATGGCCACGCCGACACCGCCCACGAGCCACCAGAACAAGCCGCCTTCGAGACCCCAGGTGCGGCCTTTGGAATCGGACGCGGCGTTGGTATCGGTGAAGCGGAGTTCGGATTTCATGCTCGTGGGCGGTTGGGGGTTGGGTCAAGGCTTCGACTTGTCAGAAAGTGCCGACGCCGACGGCGCTGTTGGAATCAAGGCCGAAGATTTTGAAGAAGGCGAAAATGACCGCCGGCGCCGCCGCGATGATCGCGCCGCCGATGATGGACATCTTGCCCTGGTCAACGTCGCCACGCCGGATGGCGAAGCCGCCGTAGATGACGCACGAAATGCCGAGCACGAAGCCGAACATCATGATTACGGCGAGACTGTTGCTGATGCCGGTCTTGAGGTCGGTGGAACTGAACGTGGTGGACTGTGCCCACGCCGGGATGGTGTTGAGGGCAAGGACGGCGGCGGCGACGAGGAGCGACGGCAGCCGCGAACGGTTTTTCGGTTGGATGTGTTTGATGATCTTCATACGCGTTGTTTTATTTTTTTTGTTGCTGGCAGCGATTCATTCGCTGCATTACGCGCCCACTCTGACAGAAGGGAAAAATCATCGGTGTATGTGCGACACAAGGTGCGGGGGCAGTCCGTGTAAAAGTTCAGGGATGAATAAAACCATAGACACAAACAAACTTAACAAGCTCCAGAAACTGAACACGCTGCTGCCACACGAAATCCGCGGCCAGTCTCAAGTGCTGCCGCGCATCGTCTCGGCGGTGCAACGCGGCGAATTCGGCCTGACGAAACCGGGTCGTCCGCGCGGCAGTTTTTTGCTGCTCGGCCCGACGGGCGTCGGCAAAACGGAAACGGTGATCGTGACCACAAATCAAATCTTCGGGCCGGGACAATTATTCCGTTTCGATATGTCGGAGTTTCAGAATCAAGAATCGCTCGGCCTGCTGCTCGGCGCGCGGCTTGGCGAAGTTGGTTATTTGGGCGGAGTGCGCGAGCGCGCGGCGGAAGGCTCGCTGCTGTTTGATGAAGCNNTCCGCGCGTGCTGGACATCCTGCTGCAACTGCTGGACGCGGCGCGGATCACGGTGGCGACCGGCCAGACGCTGGACTTCAGCAACTACTACATCTGGCTCACGTCAAACATCGGCTCGGCGGAATTGATGAGCCTGCAACATTCCAATGACGCGACGCTGGAACGCCACGTCCTCACACGGGCGCAACAATCCCTGCGCCCTGAAATATTCGCGCGCGTGAATGAAAAACTCGTGTTCCGTCGTTTGGGTTACGAACACCAGTTGGAAATTGCAGAGAAATTCCTGGCGCGTGAAATTGAATTCCTGCGGGAACGCGGACACAAATTGGAATTAGACAAATCCGTTTTGCCGTTTCTCGTGCGCAAAGGTTTTCACCCGAAGCTGGGCGCGCGACCGATGCGCGACGCGGTTGAGAAACTGGTCGGCGATGCCGTGTCGGAATGTCTGCTGCAAGAACGCCCGGCCAGCGGCGCGCTGACCTTGGACGAAATGCGCGACTGCCTGATGGTGCTATGAATCAGGCCAGCAAGAGATACAGGTGCGACTCGCCGATGTCCTTATCCGGTTGGAATGCGCCGAGTTTGCGCTTCGGCAATTGCGCACAAACTTTTCGAATGGCTTTCCGATTGGCAGCAATGCCCGGCAGCTTCACCAACAGACAATCGGCAAATTGATCACCGGCTTTGCCGGCGTAGATGTCAGGCGCGATCACCTCGGTCGCGCCTGCTTTGTATAGCGCCTCAACGAATTTCAGGGCATCACTCGCGCGTTTGAATCGTCCGAGTGAACGCACGGCGTTGCCGCCGCTTTTCAGCCACCTCCGCACTTCGGCGCGATTCTTCTGCGCCAAAAGTGAACGGACAAAAACTTGATGGATGTGCTTTTCGGTGGCGACCGTGTTGGGCAACGGTTTTCCGGCTTTGCCGGTCAGCTTGGGAAGTGATTTGTCTTTTGTGCGGGCGGTGCGGTATTCCTCTGCCGTGACAGGTTTGCCGTGCAAGAAAATGTCCTCGGACATCAACGCTCTGTCGTTCAACCACAAACGATAGCGTCCTGAAAAATCGCCGCGCACGGTGGAAAATTCCAATTGCAACCGGCCATTTTCGTGCCAGGTGCGCTGAACACCCGTGCCGTGAATCATCTGGTATTTGCCCAGCAAACGTCCGGTTTCACTCCACTGGCGGCAGACGCCGTGCAGTAATCCATTTTGATAGCGTTCCTCGTTGGCCAGAACACCGTTCTTATGCCAGACGCGGACAACACCATGCCTGCGACCGTTTCGCAAAGGCACTACCTCACGCATTTGGCCATTCCGATGAAACGCTTTTTCAACAGTGTTTTTCACTAATCGTGCAATGTTTCTTTCAGCAATAATCCCATTTAACACAAAATTGCGAAGAAATAACAGCCCTGAATTGTAGCAAATCAGTTAAATCTTCTATCGGGCAGACAGACTTCCCGCGATGAAAACCTAGAGGC
>PKZR01000183.1:3633-3811 GCA_003133815.1 Limisphaerales bacterium
GGTCGGCGAGCGGGGAAAGTGGAGCGCAGACGGAGAGACGGCTGGAACGGAGTCGGAGCGCAACGCCGCCGCCGAGCCGCAGACGGAAGCCCGCCGCGCTTGCGGCACAGCGCGGATGGCCGCTCGTAACGAGCGCGCGGTTTTGCGAAGTGGAACGGGCGTGGTCGGGAGGCATACG